>JABMQQ010000075.1 GCA_013202495.1 Fidelibacterota bacterium
CCAGACCATTGGCTTTTCCCAGGACTTGTTTGTAGGCCGTTTCAAGGTAAGAGTTATCTGCTAAGAGTTCAAAGATACGGAAATTATCCTCGTACTCAACATTGTCTGTTTCACTTAAAAGTGTCTGGATTGCTTTTGTGTCAAATTTTTGGCCTATCTGTTTGTATGATAGGAAGAGATAGGTAGTATTAGAAAACAATTCTCCTTGCTCTAGATCAAGCTCTTTTTGTAAGGCGAGTGACTTTTCTAAATCCTTAATCGCTTTTTTGTAATCGCTTTTTCTGTAGTGAAGAATCCCAATGTTGCTAAGTGTATTTCCCTCCCCATAATGGTCTTCTATTTCTTGGCTTATCTCCAGCGACTGCTCATAGAACTTCAATGCTTCATCATATTCTCCACGAAGCGAATTAATATTCCCAATGTTATTGAGCGAGTCCCCTTCGACGCGTTGGTTGCCTATCTCACAGACTATCTCCAATGATTGTTCATAGAATTTCATTGCTTCATCATAATCACCAATACGCTGATGAATTACGCCAATATTATTGAGAGTCGCCCCTTCCCGTCTGCGGTCGCCCAATTCACGATTGATTTCCAAGGACTGTCTAAAATATATTAGCGCCTTATCATAATTACCCCGATTAATATAAATAACCCCTATGTTACCGAGTGTCCCCCCTTCAACTCCACGATCGTCTAATTCCCGGCTAAACACCAGTGATTGCTCATAGAATTTCAGAGCTTCATCATAATCACCACGATCTGCATGAATGTTCCCAATGTTTCCGAATATCCGCCCTTCACTCATACGGTCGTCCAATTCCCGGCATATCACCAGTGATTGCTCATAGAAATTCAATGCTTCATCAAATTCACCACGACTAGCATGAATATTCCCAATATTAATTAGTGTGTTCTCTTCCTTGCTGCGACTGCTTATCTCACGATGTATTAATAATGACTGCTCATAGAACTTCAGTGCCTCCTCATAATTACCGCGCATTGCATGTATATTCCCAATGCTAATAAGCGCACTCCCTTGACCTGTCTGGTTATGAGTTGTCTTTGTAACCTCAAGGGATTCGAAGAGAAGTTGAAGAGCAACTTTATAATCTCCTACATCAATATAGGTATCCCCTAATGCTATCCTTGCTAGTACTAAGTCAGCATCTAATTCAAGCGCTTTCTGAAATAATCCTCTGACTACCTCCATATCCTCAAGATTTTGACGCTTTCCGTATTTGTATTTACCCTTGAGATAGTATTCATAAGCCTCCGCATTGGTTTGAAATGTCTTTGTTATACCACTTTCACCTGGACTAAGGTTTAACACTTTGAGTAGATTCTCTGTGAGTTTGGCTTTGATGTTAGCAAGGTCTTCCCAGCGTTCCTGCCACCTATCTGACCAGATAACAGCATGGCCTTTTGAATCAACCATTTCGATAGACAGCTGGAACACATCTTCATGTTTCCATAGCATGCCACTTACGATATAGCGGACATTCAGCTTGAGAGCTGTTTCTGCTACTGATAAATTCTCCATTTCAATAGTCTCAACATCCTTCATGCTGGCAACCCTGATCTTTCCAGCACTTGATAGATCAGTGATCAGATCAGTTGTGATGCCATAGGCATAGAAGGCGTCTTCCTCCTTGCCCTTGTTCTTGAGTGGTAGAACAGCAACTGACGGCACTTCCTCATCTAAATGAGGCTTTACCTTGTTGTTTTCATATTCTTTTAGATCGGGTTGTTTGAGTTTCTCTGCTTTAAGAGCAAAGACATCAATCAGACGTCCAACCCCCTTTAATTGCTGCAAACCAAGGGAAACACCATCAAACCCATTCTTATCCAGCAGTTCATCAAAGACTGACTTGGATACACAGATTCCACCAACTGGAGCGATGCTTTCCAGCCTTGCAGCAACATTCACTACATCTCCGAAAACATCCTTTTTTTCAAAAAGAACCTGGCCACAATGGACACCAATCCTGATGTTCAAATCGGAGTCCTCGTAGATGGCTTGCTGAAGCTTCACGGCACAGTTCGCTGCATCAATAGCTGAGTGGAAGCAGGAGAGGGTCCCGTCTCCGATTTCTTTAACGAAAGTTCCACTATTCTCATTTATGAGGGGGTTCAGAATCGAGCGCTGTCTATGGATTAGATTGAGTGCATGCTCCTCATTAACAGACATGGCTTCGGTAAAGCCTGCAATATCTGTGAACATGATGGCTGCCAAATTGTGGTGTGGTGTGGAAGATGATGATGCATCCGGGAATATTGATCTTTGATTCATTGAATTATTCCCCTCCGATTTGATTACTTCTATTCATCTTGGGACATCCCCAGTTTCAGCTAGAGCAATTTGATCGTCCATCTACGCCTATCAGAATTACTACCACTTTTTCTTTATCGTAAGTATACCATTTTAATAGTTTGGCTAAACTGCCCCGCCTGCAATCGACAAAAATACACTCCCGTACTCACCTGATTGCCTGATTGATCCAGACCATTCCACTGCACTTCATAATTTCCAGGAGATTTAACCTCATCGTGGAGGGTATTGACTGCTTGGCCACGAATATTGAAAACAATCAATTTGACCTTTGTTTGCTTTGACAATTCATATTCAATGGTTGTGCTGGGATTAAAGGGATTGGGATAATTCTGAGAAAGAATATGCGTGTGTGGCCCTTCAGTAATATTCTCGTCTGCTACTGATACAGGAGTAAATATTTCTGCATATTCAAGACTATTTAAAGAGGAAAAATTACTTGAAACCTGATTACCTCCAAAGATATACAAATTATTCTCTATAACTACAGCTCCGGTGTGTCTTCTATCGGTCATGTCGGAGTTTAATTGAGTAAAAAGATTCAGTTCTGTATCATATTGTGCAAAATATTTAAGGTTATCATATGAGCCAACAAGCCATATGTCCTCGGCCGATTTTGCTGTCGCATGCGTTGATATTCCATCTGGCATTTCACCCAAATATGTCCACGTTAAATCTTGGATGTTATAAGAATCGATTCGATTCGAGGTTGATCCGGCATACCCTCCAAAAATATATAAAACACCATTTATAATTTCTCCGTTTGTCTGCTTAGCTTCAGGCATGTCGGGCAATCTCGTCCAAGTGTTTGCTTGTGGATTAAATTCATAAAGACGATTAGAAAATCCATCGGAATTACTTCCGCCAAAAAGATAGATTTTGTTATTCCAAACTGCTGACCCACTATATTCAACTGGATATGGATTGGTGGCACTATAAGAAAGTTCATTTGATAAAATATTGATAATTTCAACAGTATCCGTATATGTTGAACTTGTATATGTGTCTCCATTGAAAACGTAGATTTTGTCCTGGCTTGGAACATATTCAGCCGTACAAAACCTTCTTGGTATAAGACCTGAAATAATTTCAGTCCAAGTATTACTTGCTACATCATATCTTTCAAGACTGGTTGATTTCCATGGTGCCTCACTAATTCCACCGCATATCGAATAGATATACTCTCCATTGGTAGCATATCCGTGACCATATCTTGCTTGGTTCATACCTGCCAACGATGTAAAATAAAAATCGTATTCCGGGACAGTTACATCTTCAGTTGTACGGAGTATTATTCCATTGTCACCAACGATATTCCCGCTACCTCCACTCACGAAAGAAACACTGAATAAATCTTCGTTAGTTCTTACTGATTGAAGCTCCCAGGTTATTCCACCATCTGTGGTTTCCAGGGTTATTCCATTCTTTCCTACTATTGTACCCTTTTCTGCATCTATGAAAGAGATCCCGAGTAAATCCTCGGTTGTGCCACTCGGTTGAGATACCCAGCTTGTCCCCCCGTTGCTTGTATGGAGTATTGTCCCTGCATCCCCAACAATTGTACCGCTATTAGTAGAGGTAAGACAAACCCCATGTAGATTATTCATCGTTCCGCTGGATTGAGAATACCAGGTTGAAGTGCCATCATTTGTATGCAATATTCTTCCATTAAAACCAACTGCAGTTCCGAAATTATCATCATAAAATGATACATCAGTCAAGGGATCTGTTATTCCACTCCAGTAAAGAAGCTCCCAGCTTGTTCCTCCGTTTGTAGTTATACTATAGCAGGCACTTGACGGCCGAACAACCCCCACCGCGATAGCTGTACTTGCATTTAAAAAGGAAACACCATTAAATGCCGCCGAACTGTGAACGTAAACATTGTCCCAGGTTGCACCCCCATTAGTAGTGCGATAAATCAATCCATACTCTAAGGAATAATTAATACTATCCGAGAAGGGTGTTCCACTAACAATCATTCCAATATTTGAATCGAAAAAAGTAACATCCTTCAGATAGTCATTTATTGGACCATTGGTAGTTGGTGTTAAGTATGTTTTGGGTATCCAGGTATTCCCACCATTCGTCGTATTTAGGATTGTTCCATTATTCCCCAC
>JABMQQ010000076.1 GCA_013202495.1 Fidelibacterota bacterium
CGTTCCTGAAGTTTTTCACGATCATAATCTGATGTAGTATTATCAACCTGAACTTTGATCTCGTTGATACGAGCTGTCAGTTTCTCTTTTTCGCCAGCTCCATCAACGATGGTTGTGTTGTCTTTGTCAATGATGATGGTCTTGGCAGTACCCAGATACTCAAGGGTTGCATTCTCTAACTTGTAACCCTGGTCCTCAGATACTACCGTTGCACCAGTGAGAACGGCAATGTCTTCCAGCATGGCTTTACGACGGTCACCAAAACCTGGTGCCTTGACTGCAGCCACCTTTAAGGTGCCACGTAGTCGGTTCACAACCAGTGTAGCCAGAGCTTCACCATCAACATCTTCGGCGATGATGAGGAGAGGACGACCTGTCTGTGATGATTTCTCAAGAATGGGGAGCAGATCTTTCATGGTGCTGATCTTTTTGTCATAGATCAAGATCAAAACATCTTCAAGAAGTGTTTCCATGTTCTCAGCGTTTGTCACAAAGTAAGGGGAGAGGTAACCGCGGTCAAACTGCATACCTTCAACGGTCTCTAAGTGTGTATCCATGGTTTTGGATTCTTCCACGGTGATGACACCATCTTTTCCAACTTTGTCCATGGCTTCAGCGATCAAATCACCGATAGCTTTATCATTGTTGGCTGAGATGGTTCCGACTTGAGCAATTTCATTGCTGCTCTGGACGTCTTTGCTGAGATTTTTTAGGAACTCAACGACCTGGATAACACCAGCATCGATACCACGTTTGATTTCCATGGGGTTGGCGCCAGCCGTCACATTCTTCAAACCCTGTGTCACGATAGCCTGAGCAAGTACGGTGGCTGTGGTAGTTCCATCACCAGCAATGTCAGAAGTCTTTGAAGCAACTTCGCGCACCATCTGTGCGCCCATGTTTTCACGGGGATCATCCAGTTCGATTTCTTTTGCTACGGTTACACCATCTTTTGTAATAGTTGGAGCACCAAATTTTTTGTCAATAACAACATTGCGACCCTTAGGTCCCAGAGTCACTCTTACAGCGTTTGCCAGAATGTCAACGCCAGTCTTCAGTTTGGAGCGGGCTTCCTGATCAAATTCGATGTATTTTGCCATTTTTTTCTTTTTCCTCTCGTTTCTTTTAAAAGATTGTCAGTAGGAACTGACGTATAATATTCAACAAAGTGCTCTATTGGCACTCAGACCTTTAGAGCGCCAAAAAATATTCGGGTTACAATCTGACTCCAAGTAAAAATGAGAGAATTAAGAAGGGGCAAAATCACCTATAAGTTATATATTAACAACCCTATATGGTGATATCATTCGTTTTTCATAGTCAAGATGTTCATAAAACCAATTGGAAATAAATTTGAAGAGTTGAAGCGACTGAATTATACAATCCAGACCGCCATTCAGGTATTAATTGGAAATCTAGTTTCCGGTGCTCCCAAATCCACCGCTTCCACGAGTGGTTTCAGTGAGGGATTCCACCAGTTCAAAGGTGATGGGTGAACCATCCATGGCAACTAATTGGAATAAACGATCTCCAGCAGATACCTGGTAATCCTCAGTCTTGATATTGTCAACCATCCCGATTATTTCACCGCGATATCCACCATCTATCAATCCAATGGAGTTTGACATCCTTAAAGGGGTCTTAGAGATACTTGAGCGGGGCATGAGATAGTAGGGCTGGCCTGAGCCTGTCTCGCAGGATATTTGCAATTTCAGAGGTGAGGTTTCACCAGATCTAATGATTTGGTCTTCCATGATGAACAAATCGAGACCAGCATCACCGGCATGGTAATGACCATGTTGTTCATATTGTCTGCGGCTGGCATCATTGTGGGGTCGAATTTTTATGTGCATCTTTACTCCTGCTTAGTTGTAATTATTCACTATGTCAATGCGAGGATCGAAGATCCGTGGCAATCTCGAATACTGAGATCGCTTCGTCGACTTGCAGTCTCTTCGCGAAGACTTAAAAGGTATTTTCCTCGTCATCCCGAGCTTGTGTCATCCAGAGGCTCTCGAAGGACGAGGGATACTGTATTGTGGCTTCCAGCAAATTCATCTCTCAACTCCGCTCGAGAAGACGTATTCTGGTTTCCGAGGAGAGGTAAGATTTTTCTCTTGATGGTCATTGCGAGGATCGAAGATCCGCGGCAATCTCGAATACCGAGATCGCTTCGCTTCACTCGCGAAGACGTCTTAAACTTTAATGCCACAATTTGTACCACCAGGAATTCCGACGTCGCTCTTCTTTTACCCAGCGGTAACGCCATTCCAGACCTTCTGTGATTTCTGTAAAACCCAGACTTTCATATACGGATGAATGGACACGTTGACGCCAGTCAAAATAGTTGGGATATTTGTAACTACGATTTGGATGGACCGCATTGGTGAGCAGAATGACAAATATCTTATTGTCTGGATCAATCCAAATGGAGGTTCCAGTGAATCCCGTATGACCAAAACTATTGGCACTCAAATAGACACCACCTGAACTGGTTTCAGAGGGACTGTCCCAACCCAGACAGCGAGAGTTTTCCTCATCCAGCATATTTGCTTGTTGGGTAAACAATTCGATGGTCTCAGGTTTGAATATGACAGTATCCCCAAGAGTACCCTTGTTGAGCATCATCTGTGAAAATCTAGCCAGATCAATTGCCGTTGCAAAAAGACCCGCATGACCAGTAATTCCCCCCAGGGAATGTGAGTTTTCATCGTGGACAAAACCATGCACCAGCATGCTATCCAACTCACTGATCTCAGTTGGAACAATTCTATCTATCCTCTGATCAGGTAGATAGCCCGTGCTATGCATGGCGAGGGGTTGGAAAATGACGCTATCCGTAAAAGCTTTCAAATCAGTTCCAGCCAGTTTCTCTATCACTTTTCCCAGCGTAATCAAACCAATATCAGAATACTTGTATTTGGTGCCAGGTAGTGTGTCCAGTTCTGATTCAAACACACTGTCGAGCAGAGCTTCCCTGTTAGGCGGTTCCATGAGGTAAAATCGCTTGAAGGGTTTCATGCCGGCGGTATGGGTCAGCAGATTTTTAATGGTAATGGTTTGTTTCAAAGAGTCATTAAGCGAATCGGGTCCAGCAAATTCTGGGAGATAGGAGACCACCGTGGTGTCCAGATTAAGTTTACCTTCCTCGTACAGTTTCATAGCTGCCGAAGTCGTTGCTATCACCTTGGTTACTGAGGCCAGATCAAAAATATTTCCTCGGTAGGTGTGCCGGTCTGAATCGTAGGTATGCTCACCAAAATATTCATGCATAAAGATTTTGCCGTCTTTGGCTGCCAGAAGTACGCCGCCGGGCCATGCATTTTCATCAAGAGCCTGATTCACATGGTGCATAATTTTGCCGGGATCAGCGCCCATGTCTTCAGGAGCTACATGTTGCAGAATAGTTGGCCGGAGTCCGGATGTGACTCGGGTTGTCACACTAGCAATGGGAAGTCCCTTTCTGGTTAAACCATCTCCCCGGTTGGCTATCTCTGGAATGGTGATGGGAAGCTTACCTGTGATGTTGGCTTGCCCTGTTAGTGCCATAGCTAGAGCTCGCTGCATCTCAGATTGACTACTATACGTCACGAGATACGTGGGGATATTCGGAAAAGCCCGAATTAAATAGGGAGTTCCCAAACTGGTTACAATCATATGAGGTGTCTTACGAGAAAGGGAATCAACGAAAGCACTTTGCAGAGCAGGTAAGAGCACACGGTCCTTGTTCATTTTAACCCGACTGAAAATATTCAAAATAACCCTGGCAGAGTCTGGAATACTCGCCAAAACATTATTATAGGTCGAGGCTAAATCAGAATTGTCCAGGACCCAGGTTGAAGCGTTGTTCAGGGAGTGTTGAAGCACAGATTGAATAGTTGATCTGTCATGATCATTGGCCCAGTCACGGATATCAACAATATAAACATGTTGTGAATCTGTCATACTCACTGGCACCAGTTCCTGATTGTCTCTAACCAGTGTGATGGCTTTGCCCATGATATCCTGAGCCACGGACTTATTGTGTTGGGTGCCCAGTCTTGCCTGCATGTCAGCTAGACTCAAAGTTTTCTTTTTGTCCAAACCAAGTTTTTGCTTGAGGATCAGAATCCTCACGACAGATTCATCAATTCGACTTTCACTGATCAAGCCATCTCTCACTGCTTCTTCAACCCAGTCAACTGACCCTTTGTAATTCCGATTCTGAATGATGATATCGGAGCCAGCCTTAATGGTCTGGATCAAGGCATACCGATCGGGGAAATTTCTGGTGATTCCACCCATGGCCATGGCATCCGTAATGACTGCCCCTTTAAAACCTTGTGTCTTTCTTAAAATATCGTGTAACCAGAAAGGGGAGAGGCTGGAAGGAATACCTGGTTCCATCTGAAATTCACCAGCATCAAGATGACCCACCATGACCAGATCAACACCTGCATCAATGATAGCCTGAAAGGGTTTGAGCTCCACATTCCACAGACGAGCAGAGTCGGAGGGGATTTGTGCCAGAGATATATGGGAATCAGTCTGAGTGTCACCATGACCTGGATAGTGCTTGGCTGTGGCTAGCATGCCCTGGGAGTGAAGTCCCTGCATAAAACTGATGGCATAACGTGAGACCTCATCAGGATCCTCACTAAAAGCTCGAGTGTTAATGATGGGATTGGATGGGTTGTTATTTACATCAACAACTGGAGCCAGAGCAAGATGAATACCCAATGCGCGTCCTTCTTCAGCGGTAATTCGACCTGCTTCAAAGGCCAGCTTGGGGTCACCTGTGGCAGCCAGGGCCATGGGCCATGGAAGTTGTGTTCCTGCGCCAAATCTTTTTTGAAGCCCGTATTCCAGGTCTGCCTGAATCATAATCGGGACAGTAGACCGAGACTGCATTTCATTGAGAAGTGTTAAGGCGGAAGCGGTTTCACCACCCCAGACATGAATAAAACCAATGCCGCCCGTTTCGAGGAGATCCTCGATTTCTTCCCAACGGGGAGATTCCGCTGGCAAATAGTCCAGGCTCATGGAATAGACCATCATCTGAGAAATTTTTTGGCGCAGGCTTAATTTCTTGAGTGTCGCCCTTACCCACGGTGATGAATCAACAGCAGCAGGTTGACTACTACAGGTGACGAGTGTTAGGACTGCCAGGGTTGCAGCAGAAAGTCTAAAAATCCGAGAATAGTTCATGAGTGTCCTGTATAATATGGAATATTTCTTAAAAATGAATAAAGTGTGTGTGATCTTCTGACAGATCTTTGATCAACTTAATTTGAGCTTCAGACAAGGTTAAGCTCCGGCGCTTCAACATCAGCTCAGCCGTTTGAATGGCTTTTTCTAGCTCATGGGTCCCATTTCCCCATGAAAAGGATGGGATAGCACGAGGTGGAAAATCAGCTTGAAAGACATTACAAAATGGTCCGATCAGGGTGCCGGTATTTAAGCGAACCCCAATGGCTGTTTTGGCATGATCTCCAATGATGGAGCCCAGAAATTGACGCCCACTTTCATAATTATTACCATCCCAGGAAACACGAATCTGCTGATAGTTATTCTTCATATTGCTGGTGATGGTGCCTGCTCCCAGATTGATCCAGGAACCCAGAATAGAATCACCAAGAAAACCATCATGACTCTTATTGGAGTAGGGATGAATGATACAGCCCTTGATCTCACCGCCTAAATTGCAAACGCTTCCAACAACGGAGTGTCTGATGGAGGTGGAGGGTTTTAGTGAGCTGCGTTTGCCTAAATATACTGGGCCTACAATTGAGCTGAATGGACTAATCTTGCAATCCTGATCAATAACGATGGGTCCATTGCTGGCATCAAGATGCACGAATTTACCAATCTGTGCAGTATTGTGGATAAAAATGTTGCGATCTGTGAGGGTGTATAGATCGGCTGGAAGTTTGTTGAGGATATTATTTTCTTCAACCCAGATTTTTGCATCAAATTCGATTGCCGTGGCGATAAAATCCAAATAATCCCATATCCAGTTCGGATGTTTCTCGCATAACTCGTCGTCACAGACAATTTTTTGCAGATTTTCCAGTGATAGATGAAAGTTTGGGCTGAATTTCAATGCTGATCCAGGACGTGCAGCAATGATCTGATCATCAATGACCACTGCAGACGTATCTGATTTCTCGAGAATTGCAATGGCAGAGGGGTACAACCAGGCAGGAGTTGCCGCATTCAGAAATATGGCGTCTTTTCCAGCATCCTTATTTATGGAATTGTTGGGATACTTTTCAGTGTGCTCCTCAGCCAATATGGGCCGAACCCACAATTGGACTTCACTTCCAGCAAAAATATGCTCGGCTCTTTCAAGATTGGAATAAATGCCATATCGAAGTTCTGCAACGGAGCGCAGGAGTGTCATAGGTCCAAAAGGGGATAGGTTCTCAGGTTCAAAGAGTATGTATGAGCTCATGATACTTTCCTAATTTGTGATTCTGCCTAACCATCGAGCCTATGGATAGTGAAATGATCATATCCACACAGGTCTGCACATAATATCTAGAGAATATTGTTTTGATATTGCATTCAGTTGAATCTAAGCCTGCTCTCTGTTGAATCAATACACAAAGCGATAGCATTA
This sequence comes from Fidelibacterota bacterium, assembly GCA_013202495.1. Classification (GTDB taxonomy): domain Bacteria; phylum Fidelibacterota; class UBA8477; order UBA8477; family JABMPR01; genus JABMPR01. Next base: position 6,602 of record JABMQQ010000076.1, read on the forward strand.
GTAAGTAAAAAAGATTAACTTACTCACCTGGGAATATAAACTAAAAGTGAAGATTGTAAAGTAGACCTCAACAAACTAAAAAAAATCATTCTGGATGACAATAGCAGTTGAGCTCTGGAGACATTTATGAAAAAATCGAATTTCCATTTCGTACGTCAAATTAATGAAATCTCAGTTTTAAGGATCGTCCGAGATGAAGGTCCCATTTCCAGATCTGAAGTAGCCCGTCGTATGGGTGTTTCAAAAGTAATTATCGGTGGGATTGTTCGCCGTCTTCTGGGCACCAATATTCTTTTCGAGATTGGCAAAGGGGAATCCACTGTCCAGGGTGGTAGACGACCTGTGATGTTAGAGTTCAACGCTGATGCCGGTCTGGCCATCGGAGTAGAAGTACATTTACATAGTGCTACTATACTCATTACCAATATGAATGCAGAAATTTTGCATGAAGGTGTGGTGAATTTTAATGATAACACCAATCCAAAAGCCATTTTGACCCGGATAACCAAATCAATTGAAAAAATGGTTGGTGATGAAGAGAAAATGAAATCCATTCTGGGTGTGGGAATTGCGTTACCTGGACTGATTGATTATGAAGGGGGTTCGATTCTATCCACGCATTCATTAAAAGATTGGGAAGGCTTTCCAATTAAAACATTCCTTGAAGATTCCCTGGATACCAAAATCTATATGGAAAATGATGTGAAGACCATTACGCTGGGTGAATACCATTGGGGTGCTGGCCAGCAGGCCAAGAATGTGGTCTATATCTGGTTGGGTGAGGGGATCGGAGCAGGAATCATCATCAATGGTGATATTTATCGAGGAATTACTGCATCAGCAGGAGAGGTCGGTTATACTGAAATTTCTGCTCGTGGAATAAATCGTGGCAAATATCCCATCCTCTATCAGGATCAACATCGTTATGGCGAGATTCTTACAACACCGCATCTGGAATATTCAATGCAGCAGGCTGTGAGTGCCAATGGAAGAATGACAGTCCTCAAAGATTCTGAAATCAATCTACAGACCATTGCTGCTGCAGCCAAGAATAATGACACGCTGGCTCTTGATGCCCTCAAGGAATTTGGCGAAATTCTTGGCATACTTACCATCGGAGTGATCAATCTATTTAATCCAGAATTGATCATTATGGGTGGTCCCGTGATTGACAAGTGTCCCATGGTGCTAGATTCGGCGACTAAGAGTGCCAAGGAAGATGTTTTATTGATTCCTGCTGAAGTAGTTGAAATAAAAGCGGGCGCACTGAAGAATCGGGCCGGTACCCTTGGAGCAGTGGGAATGGTCCTCCAGGATCTTTTTAAACCGCCAATTGTAAATCTAGCGACTTACCGATCGCTGATTTTACCTGAATAAATTGTAAATTTTAAAACGGTCTACTTGGATGATCGGTCAATCTGGTCTCGAAGTATAGCTGCTTCCTCATAATTTTCAGAAAGCAAAGCCATTTGCAGCTCAATCTCAAGCTTTTCCTGCACAGGTAACTCTGAGGGAATCCCATCGTCAGTGATGCGGTGCTGCAATTCCCGAAGCTGAAAAACTTCAGGACTCAAATCGGGTTGAGGATCATCTAGAACATTTTTGTAGATATGCTTGATTTGACGAACACCTGCCTTTAGAATTCTCAAGGCTTCACTCTTGTCGTTGGACTCAAGTTTCAACATGGTTTTGGCTGATGTATTCATCATCATCACATAAGGTCGGTGCTGTTGACTGGTAATATTCTCAACCGCTCCAGCAAAATTCGCAATGACATTGAGGATATCAAGATTATGGCGGGTATCACGAATAACCCCCTGATAGTCCTTCAACTGATGAAGACTGAGATAGCGATGATAATACTGCATCCCTTCCTGTCTCAGGTTAAAGGATTGGCGTGGATCTAAGGTGAATTCTTTTTCGGCGGCAGCCAGGGAACGATAATAGTCCAGATAGGATTCAAAACCTTCAGGACGATAGCCATCAGGTCTCCCCATATATTCCATTTGGATAAGACCCAGGTCAACCCGCATCTGGACCAGCTGTCGACCATCTTCAGCTTCGATTATTCTAGCACTTACAGTAAGTGGATCAAAAGGCCATTCGGTTAATATCTTACTAATATCCATCGCGTCTAATTAAATCAGAACTATATGTTCCACAAAGAGAATCTCAATTATATCAATTCTCATAACACCCGAATTAATCCGGGTGTTATGGAAACCTACAAAACTTCATAAGCTTAACTTCTTCCTTCTATTTATTTTACAACGAATTGAACGAAGCTTACGAACAAAGCAATCATGTTCTTGAATTCGTACCAATCATTCAGTTTGTTAGAAAGTTCTCCTCCTTCTTACTTTCTACTTTCTACTTTCTACTTTCTACTTTCTACTTTCTACTTTCTACTTTCTA
>JABMQQ010000004.1 GCA_013202495.1 Fidelibacterota bacterium
CCTTTTCGTTTGAACATCATTTCCCCAAACATTTCAGTGACTTTTTTACCTTCATCCCAGATTGAAAGTGAAACATTTCGCAGGCTTACACCCATCACCCGTTTTGCAGTATCACCGGCAGTTAAGACAGGTACCAGAGATGGAGCCGTATCTATGATAGTGTGGTCAAAGGCTTGAGCCATGGAATATCCTTCACCTGTTGATCCAGTTGCCGGGTATCCTAATCCTCCAGAGCATACACACACTTGATCTGCCAGCACTTGAGTCTGGTGTTCTCCCTGTTTCACCTGCAGAGCATATTGACCCCCATCAATTTTTTGAATTCCAGTCACATGTGTTTTCATGGCGATAGGGATATTTAATTCACTTAGTTTCCTTTCAAAAGCTACAACAATATCCGTCGCTCGATCACTCTCGCAGAAGTATCGCCCACCCCGCTCCAGCTTGGTAGGAACCCCCAAATCATTTATGTATTTGAGCAAATCATGATTGAAAAATTGCGAAAACGCATACTTGAGAAAGCGACCTTTTTTCCCAAACCGATCCAGGAAGCTCTGCATGCTCTCCTCGTTGGTGATATTGCAGCGTCCCTTGCCTGAGATACGCAACTTGAGACCGGTTTTGTGCATTTTTTCCAGGATGACTATGCTGTGATTAGGGTTGAATGCCTCAACTCCTGCAATGAGACCTGCTGGTCCAGCGCCAATAATAACGGTATTGTAGTGGGGCTCTAGCATATCAAATCATTGCGTCTGCCAGGTTGAAGACAGAATCCCATAAACGGCCATATCAACAAATTTATCCCATTTGAGCGCATGTTGTTTGAGGACACCTTCTGGTTCCATACCAATTTTTTGCATGACACGTCCAGAAGCCGGATTTCGAGTCATATGACTCGCATGAATCTTATTCAACTGTAGCGTCTCAAATCCATATTTGAGTAATGCCTTCGAGGCTTCTGTGGCATATCCATTTCCCCAAAATGGCCTGCCAACCCAGTAGCCCAATTCCGCCCGATTAAATCGCTGCATAACCGTAAGACCGACAGCACCAACGAGGTTCCCGGAATGCATTTCAATCATGGCGAAGACAACTCCATTCCCTGATTCAAATTCTGATTGATGTGAACTCATCCAGGTTTCAGCCATACCTTCTAGATAGGGATGGGGAATATTGAGTGTCATTTCAGCGATTTCAAATGCTCCAGCCAGCTCTTGAATCTCGGAAGCATCCGTTGGGAGAAAACCCCTCAGCATGAGTCGTTCTAGTTTTATTTCCGGATATTTTTTCATGGGATTCTTACCCCCATACTGGTGCTCGTATCATCTGGGAAGTATATCGTTATAATAAATCCTGAATCTCCGTTTTAAACTCGTTCACCAGGGAAGCCGCCACCGTCTGGCTGGATCCCTCGGCAAAGATACGGACAATAGGTTCTGTATTTGAGGCACGAAAGTGTACCCAGCGATCCTTCCAGCTAATCTTTACCCCATCCTCAAGGTTTGGAACCAGACTGGCATATTTTTCAGCTAATGACTGGAGGATATCTGCTGGCTGGTATCCCTGAACATTGATTTTGTCCTTAACCATCTCATAGCGGGGTAGATCATCTGCAATTTCACGTATGGATTGCTTGGTTTCAGCCATGAGCGAAAGGATGAGACCAGAAGCAACAAGTGAATCACGACCAAGATGAGATTCAGCTAAAATAACACCACCGTTTCCTTCACCTCCAATGAGCGTATCAACTTGCTGCATTTTACGAGCAACATGAATTTCACCGACTGGTGTTCTTAATACCCTACGGCCATAACGTTCAGCCAGATCATCCAGAGCTTTGGTTGAACTTAAATTGGTAACCAGAGGGCGACGATCATCCTCAGCAGCATGACGGAGGGCGTGGTAGGCTGCCAGCACCAGTGTGTATTCTTCAACAAGAGGATTTCCATATCCATCGATGACTGCCAGTCTGTCAGCATCAGGATCAGTAGCAATTCCAATATCAGCTCCCAGGCGACTCACAGTCTTTCTTAGTTCCATAAGGTTTTCGGGGAGAGGCTCAGGAGTATGAACAAAATTTCCATCATTATTGCAGTTAATGGGGAATACTTCACAGCCTATTCGTTCCAGAAAGGCAGGTAGTGCTTCTGACCCGGCGCCATTGATGGCGTCAATGACAACCTTGGGGCGCAACTCACGAATAGCATCCACATTTACTAGATCCAGAGCCATCACATTCTCAATATGCCGCTCAATCCTATCATCCAGCTTGGTAACTGAGCCTATCAACTCAGATTCAAGTGGGCCAGCTGCTTTCACTTCAGCCAATTCGATTTGAAGTTGTTTGTGTTCTTCAGAATCTAGAAACAAACCTTCATCACCGACAAATTTCAGGGCATTCCATTCGATGGGGTTGTGGCTGGCAGTAACGATGATTCCACCTCTGGCATTCAGATCTTTAACCATCAATTGAGCTGTGGGTGTGGGACAGATCCCACAGTCAATAATCTCACATCCCAATTGGCTTAAGGCTTTTTCAACGACACCCTTGAACATTGCTCCAGAGGGTCGGCTGTCCTGAGCAATAACGATACGACCATTATCCATGAGTTGAGCAAAGGCTCTTGTATAAACTTCAACGACCTCTTCATCGAAACCATCATTGATGATTCCGCGGACTCCTGAGATTCCTGATATTAAAATTGGCATTTTTCCTCCCTGAGGGATACGGCTGACCTAGATCAGTTTGTATCCATATAGATGTTCTATGGTCGTTTTTCCAATGGTAAAAGGTTTGGTATCCTCAAAGATAAATCCCTGACGATTATACCAGTCAATGGCGGGCAGGTTTTCAACCATGACGCCCAGCCATACACGATCAACGTTATAATTTTTTTTGGCGATATTAATACCGTATTCCATCATACGTTTCCCCAGCTTCAATTTTTGGTATGATGGTAAAACATAGAGTGATGTAATGAAAAACTGTAGGTCCTGTTGATTCCAATAGGTTTTGCTATATCCTACGATGAATTGGTCAACAAGAGCGACACACCCGTCTACTATTTTGGAGTCATACAAATTCTGGAGTTTTTGAAGGGCATAATAAGAATCATGAAATTCTTTCCGGTCCTCTTCTGGTACAAATGCTCCGTAAGCATCAGCCCAGGTATCCCAGGCGACCCTTTGAATAGAAGGCAGATCAGATCGACGCCATGACCGCACACCATTCATCATCGAAAAGTGGCCTTAAAGAGAGCGTAGGCTAGCCATGACCAACCTGCAATAAATGCAACGCCACCAATTGGGGTAACTGCTCCAAAATATTTTTTTCCACTGAAGGCCAGGATATAAAGACTTCCTGAGAACAATAAAATACCAATGATAATCAAATAGCCAGAAATGTTCAACTCTTTGGGGGTCATATAATTTGAAAGACCAGGTAGAATCAGGAGAAGCAAGGAATGAATCGCTTGATAGAAAACTGCTTTTTCCCAGATGCTTTGTCCATAGCTGTCCAGAATATTTTTTAAAGAATGAGCACCGAAAGCACCTAAGCCGACAGTAAGGATTCCAAATATGGCTCCCATAAAAGCAAAAAAAGTTGCTGGCATCATGCTTCTATGTCTCGGGCTCGTTTTTGACTACGTATAAAGTATTGGAAGAAAATGGAGCCCCCATACATCCTGCGTAGAGTTGCTGCAACCGCTTGGGGTTTCCGCTTTTTCCCAGCTTCTTGATGTTTCTTTATCAGGAGAAAGGGGTGGCTAAAATTCCAACCAATGGCCATGATAATTGCGGCCATTCGTTTCCAGTCGCGAATTATTGCTGAGAATACAAAAGCCACGCCTTCAAGGGCGATGCGAGCAGGTAAAATTGCTGCAAGATAGGCAAAAGGATAATTTTTGACTATCATCATCAGATTATTCCGATGATTCAAATATTTTTTCTGGTAACGATCGGGGGGTAAAGTCCAACCTGAATGGTGGAATATTCTGGATTTGGGAGCGTTCACAACCCGCCATCCTGCGTTATGGAATCGCCAGCACAGATCTATCTCTTCCATGTGGGCAAAAAAATCTTCGTCAAATAAGCCTACATCCTGAAGGGCAGTTCCACGTATCAAAAGGGCAGTTCCACTGGCCCAAAAGATATCTCTCGGCGTATCGTAATAGCCATCATCTTTCTCGGTAGTTGTAAAAATCCGGCCCAGCGCGTAGGGAAAAGCCAGTATATCCAACAGCCCACCCACACCTCCAGCATAGTCAAAAACTTCGGGGTTTTGAGCAGACATTATTTTGGGCTGCACAGCAGCAATATTTGAGTCCATCTCCATCTGCTCAACCAGAGGTTTGATCCAATTCGAGTCATGCGTTGTATCATTATTGAGCACGAGATAATACTCTGATTCAACTTCTCGTAATCCAACATTACAACCACCGGCAAATCCCAGATTTTCAGAGTTCTGAATAACTTTAACATCAGGGAATTCTCGCTGGACAAAGGCAACACTATCATCTGATGATGCATTATCTACCACAACAATTTCCAGATGATTATAATCAGTCGCTGCCAATGAGCGAAGGCAGGGCTCCAGCACCTCAATTCCATTCCAATGTGGAATAACAACTGTCACTTTAGGGTTATTTTTTTGGTGTGTTGTCATAGCTTTTAAGATACACGGGAGGGATGGTGATTCAAATCATTGTGGATTTAAAAAGATAAATCGACCAGAGATTTTCGGAAAGTGGACAAACGCATAGTTTTCTAAACCAATCAGAACGCTTGTTTTAAGACAAGTATTTGATACTGTTGAATTATTTTGTAAATAAGACGCTCGAAAAGATAAGATGTCAATTGACCACAAAGGGAAGCGAGAGACTTCAATGGATAAGATTAGTGTTCGTGATTTTATGACAAAAGAACTGGTTGTCTTTACTCCTGAAACGGATATCTACACCGCTATAGATGAATTGGTGAAATCTGAAATCTCAGGGGCACCTATTGTAGATGGCGATGGTCGACTCGTTGGCATAATTTCTCAAAAGGATTGTCTACGTACCTTGGCAAATGGTGCTTTTCATAATGCACCAGCAGGTCCCGTCAGCGAATACATGACCGAGGCTGTGATGAGCATTGGTCCGGATATGGACATTTTTACGGTGGCTGACCTTTTCTTGAACAATGTATATCGTAGAATTCCTGTTGTAGAAGATGATGTGGTCATTGGCCAGATCAGCCGACGTGACATTTTACGTGCAATCCAACACATGATCGGAAGCGCTAAAGCTTAAATTCAATTGCCGGCCTTTGAAGCGGTACACCACAGCATTAAAAATGGCAAAAACTCCTCTTGTCAGGGGCAGGTGTTCAGATATCTTGGCGCCATGATAATTGATACTAATATAGTAATATTAACCAACACAGGAGAGACCCAGTGAAGATCGGTATACCCGTCGAGACAACTTCTGGAGAGACCCGCGTTGCGATGGTCCCCGGAATGGTTACTGCATTTACTCGCTTGGAGCATGAAGTCATCATTCAAAAGAATGCCGGTGCAAACTCATTCATTTCAGATGAAGAGTTTGAAAAGGCTGGAGCCAGCATAGTTGATGATGCAAAATCGCTTTTTGCAGGAGCAAATGTCATCTTTAAAGTTCAGCCACCCAGTGCTGATGAAGTCAAAATGATGCGGGATGGAGCCATCTACATGGGTTATCTCGCTCCACTGAGCAATCATGAAACCCTCAATGCCATGAATGCAAAAAAGGTTACCAGCTTTGCAACCGAATTTATTCCTCGAATTTCTCGGGCACAAAGTATGGACACGCTGAGCTCTATGGCTACTCTGGCTGGTTACAAGGCAGTGCTTATTGCTGCTAACCATCTTGGCAAAATATTCCCCCTACTTATGACTGCTGCCGGATCAATTCCCCCAGCCAATACTTTCATTTTGGGTGCTGGTGTTGCCGGACTACAGGCTATTGCTACGGCAAAACGGTTGGGCTCTAGAGTGGAAGCCTTTGATCCACGACCTGCCGTCGAAGAGCAGGTAAAAAGTCTTGGCGCTACTTTTGTCCACATGGAAGTTCCAGAAGAAAATGTTGAAACAACAGGTGGATACGCGAAACAACAGTCCGATGCATTCCTCATTGCAGAGCAGGAAGCTATTGGCGCACGCTTGCCTAAAGTGGATGTTATTATCACAACTGCTCAAATTTTTGGTAAAGCAGCCCCCATCCTGATTACAGAGAAGATGGTAAAAATGATGCGGCCTGGTTCAGTCATTATTGATCTGGCCATTGAAGGTGGTGGAAATTGCGAGCTTTCAGAGGCTGGCAAGACTGTGGTCAAACACGGTGTCACCATTGTTGGTACTTTGAATCTACCCGCCACATTGCCCATCAATGGTAGTGCAATGTTCTCAAAAAACCTCCTCAACCTTTTCAAAAACATCTTTCAGAATGAAGACAACTCCCTTGATTTCGATGAAGAAGTCACTGCAGGAGCTTGCATCACTCACGCTGGAGAAATTCAGAATGATCTTGTTAAAAAATCTATATCAGGAGGGAATGCATAATGGAAACTCTAATTGTATCCATCTATGTTTTCACTCTCGCCGTCTTTATCGGCTTTGAGTTGATTACAAAAGTTCC
>JABMQQ010000077.1 GCA_013202495.1 Fidelibacterota bacterium
GGCCAGGGACGGAATTGAACCGCCGACACGGGGATTTTCAGTACCCGTCCACCCCTTACATAGTAGGGGCTAGAGAGTATTGAGTGCTGTTTTAGTGCTGTGATTGTCTCTTCCTATAACAAGCAAGAGCGTTGAACGGGGCTAAAAAGATACAGTCATGACGATAAATGAGATTTTCACCTGAAAAGAGAAAGCCACCTCGCAGTGGGGTGGCTTTTTTATATGCTGGTGATGGAGTCGATAATATGGATTCAAACCACTCTTAGTTTTTTAGCCCCACCCATTGCTCGGGATCATAGGACTGTAAAATTTTGACGATGTCATTTCTTCGGTCTGCCCTTGCTTCTTCTATGGCTGTATCACCGTATTTATCAGTTGAATGACGATCTGCCCCAAACAAGAGCAAAAGTTTGATGATTGCAGGATTGCCACCATGGATGGCCTCAAAGAGAGGTAAGTATTGACGCTCAGGCTTTTCGTTGGGATCTGCTCCTGCAGCAAGTAACAGACCGACCAATGCAGCATTATCAGCTTCAATAGCTGCAACTAATGGACTGCTATTAACATCTGCACCAAGGGGGTATTCAGCTCCGATCATGGTTCTGGCGATATGGTCCTTCTTATCCTCAATGGCCTCACAAAAATAGTAGGTAATATTTCTTTCTGTGTGACGAACACCAGCCTCTGTGAGCAATTCAAATTGCGTAAAATAATTTTTCTCCAATGCAATATTCAGGGCGGCATTGCCTTGAATATTGCTTTGTGTCAAAGCACCATTTTCAAGGAGCAAATAACTGATTCCCACATGGTTTTCTTCTACTGCAATCAAAAGGGGGGAATCACTGTATGTATCGCTTACATGCGCTGGCGCACCCTCCTGAAGGAGTTGAGCGACTTTTACCTCATTCCTCAGGAGAGTCTGGTAAGCCAGTTCCAGAGATAGATATAAATCGGAGGAATGATCACTCATTAGTATCGGGCTATAATCCAGCAGACATTTGAAGACGGAGGGATCGCGGAATCTCATGACCAGTCGTATGACATCTTGTTCGTAATGACCACCTGCATTAAGGGGTGCTCCTGCTTTAAGTATAATTTTCATTGCTGTTGTATCTTGTATGGATATTGCCCGCATCAATGGATTCTCTGACATGAGTTGATTTTGAGCAAAGTCTACTACTCGAACGAGTTCTGCAAGAAGCCCGTAGTCTCCAGTGACCACAGCATCCAACATATCTTGTGTTGGGTTTTGCCCACTACCAGCTCGGTCACGGATATTGGTTTTGATCATTTGATAGATCTCCTGATTGCCAATTTCCTCAGCCAATTCCATGGGGTTAATATCAAACTTTGAGACAGATTGCGGATTTGGGTCAGCACCAAATTCCAGGAGAAGTCTTACTGCCTCCACATCTTCTTTCCCAACCATTCGTGCAAAAAGGGAGGATTGTTCATCTCTCCAGGTATTTGCAGAAGCACCTCGTTGAAGCAGTAGCTTGGCTACCTCATAGTTTTTGTTCTCGCAGGCCTCCATGATACCATCTGATGGGCGAGCACCTTTCCGAAGCAGGTATTTCACCATTCCAAGATTACCAACTTTTGATGCCGCTGAAATAGCTGTGAAGCAATCATAGTTTTCCGGATTAAAACCCATACAGGCATTCACATTGGCACCATCGTGGAGAAACATCTCCAAAATCGTTGTGTCCGACTGAGAAGCAGCTGCTGCTAGACCTTTATCTCGACTGGCACCCTTTTTAATGAGCAGATTAATCAGGGGTATATTTTGCGCTCCAATGGCTAACTCGAGAGGAGACTTGTAGCCCCTTTTATCCGAAAGACGTATATACCTCTCCAGCATTGGATTTTTTTCAATCATAAGGGAAACTGCTTTGATGTTCCCAGCGCGAAGATATCCTTCCAGGAGAGCATCAAAATTTTTACCATAGTTTGCTTCAACAGAGACCTTATCAATTCTTCGTCGATCCACCTCAGAAAACGTGCTGGTATATTTACTTGCTGAATCGTCTCCAGGGTTTTTTTGGATGGGAGTTATTTTTTTTAGCTTTCTCTCAACCACATAGTGATCCTCACCCGCCCGAAGCATTCGGTTGGCTTCAACATTTCTTTTTCTAACCTTCTCACCAAAGTCTAATTGTTGAAACGCCCAATTGCTAAGTTTCTCAAAACCATCAAATCTAAATGATTGTAGCAGCGGGTTTGAGTCAATGTCATTTGGGTATCCTACCTGCCCCATTGTGTCTGTTGCAGATACCAGAAAATCGATCTTACCATGTGACGCTATTCGTTCATAGTGGTAAATTTTACTGATTGCGTCACTTCTCTCGCCTGGCTTTAATGAATGGTGTAAGCGAGTGACTCCCCCCTCAACATCTTCGAACCATATACCTGAGTAAGCGTTGCTTTCAAAGTCTCGCAGAGTGGAACCAAGGACTGTTGACGTTGACCTCAGACCTGAATAGATAATCGAGGAACTCGTACGATCTCCTCCAATAACAAGACACTTATCAAGTACAGCATGGTTATCATATTTAAGGGCAACTGCACTGCCACGCATGGCTTGATTATTCAGGAAAATCACATTCTCAAAGAGGGTTTGGGAGCGATCTCTCAAATAAACAGCCCCACCTAAAGTCGTTCCTGCATTCCCTGCGAAGACAACATTCCTGAGAACAGCATTGGAGCTATTTTTTCCATAATAACCACCTCCAACATCTCCTGAAGAATTACCTCCAATGAGACAATTTTCAATGACCGGGGATGATCCTCTGGCAAAGATTGCCCCACCTCCCCCTGATCCGCATGCGTTTCCTGTTATAACAAGATGTTTTAGCAAGGGATTAGAGTCACGAATATCCATTCCGCCACCATACGTTGAGAAACCGGCTGAGATCGTAAAACCAATGATATTGATATTATTTTCTCCACCCTTGTAAACAGATATTACAGATCGAACCTGATCCCCTCGAAGCTCAGTGTCGTATATATCATTCACATCGTTTGTAAAAATAAACGTAGATGCAAGTGTCAATGGCTTATCACCCAGATTCAGGTTTGTCCGCTCATATATTCCCGGAGCGACTAGCACCGTATCCCCGGCACCACATTTGGAGATGGCTCGGTGAATGCTTTCGTACATCTCAGGAACAAAAACAATATCTGCTACCGCAAAATTGATATAGGCGAACAACAACACGAATGGATAAACGTTTCTAGTCAATTTTAGTCTCCCCACGAAATATGATATCCTAATAATGGTCAGAACTTACTCCTACTCATTTATCAATTTCTGGAGCAGATTTGCCGTGTTCAATAACACTCATCCATCAGATGATTGCGCATTATGTCTACATAAGATGAATTGACCATTGAACCCCCGCACAAGTTTGAATTCGTCCCTAAATGTAGCCATTTTGATCAAAGAACCAAGAGCGCTGTTAAATCTGCCGAATCGTCAGGTCGTCAGGTGCTAAATAGGTGCTATTACATGCCCTAAATGGCCGATATGGCCACTAAACTCGGCAGATTACAAAATGGGGCTTCTAGATACAAAAAACCCCAGGAACCGTTATGGTACTGGGATTTAGTTGTGGTGGCCAGGGACGGAATTGAACCGCCGACACGGGTATTTTCAGTCCTCTTTTCGCCTTCTGTATGTAGCTGTGTTGCAGTCGGTTACAGAGGTGGTTGATCTTGCGTGTGCACACGGTGTGCAGTTCGTGTCCAATCGCTGGGATTTGAGTACATTCTATACACACCATGGCTTACCTAAAGTAGTGAGCACCTCGGACACCTTGCGCAACTCTCGATAGTTGTTGTTGGAATGTTCCTAAATAAGAATAGATTCCTAAGAAGAATGAAACGCATAAAAATAGATCCCGATAGGGTAGAAGTGCGTCTTGACTATCTGAAGACTGTGTGTCGGCAGGCAAATATGAGAGTAACCCATCAACGGTTGGAAATCTTCCGTGAGGTCGCAATGACAGGTGATCATCCGAATGCCGAACAGGTATTCAAGGGAGTGCGTCAGCGCCTGTCTACGATTTCGCTGGATACCGTATATCGGACCCTGTGGATGTTGGTTGACCTCGGCCTTATCACCACAATGGCCCCAGGTCGTAGAAGAGCCCGCTTCGATGCGAACCTTGACCAGCACCATCATTTCGTCTGCAATCAATGTGGACTGACCAGGGATTTTTATAGCAGCGAATATGACCAACTCACACCACCTGAAATGATAAATACCTATGGATACGCTCAAAAAACCCAGGTGGAGGTTCTTGGTCTATGCTATGAATGCAGCAAGAATGAAAGTAAATAAACGTGAAGGGGTGAGAATACCATGAATAAAGAGAATAAATGCCCAGTAACGGGCGGAGCTAACACGGGTGGAAGCAGGTCGAACCGCGACTGGTGGCCAAACCAGCTGAACCTTAAGATCCTAAGCCAGAACTCCTCCAAAACTGATCCCATGGGTGTTGATTTTAATTATAGCGAGGAATTCCAGAAACTGGATTATGATGCATTGAAAAAGGACCTCAAAGATCTCATGACCAACTCCCAGGAGTGGTGGCCAGCGGATTATGGTCACTATGGAGGACTATTCATCCGCATGACCTGGCATGCTGCCGGAACGTATCGTACCGGTGATGGCCGCGGTGGCGCCAATACTGGAAACCAGAGATTCGCGCCGCTTAACAGCTGGCCTGACAACGCTAACCTTGATAAAGCCCGCCGGCTGTTATGGCCCATTAAGAAGAAATATGGTAACAGGATCTCTTGGGCTGATCTCCTGGTCCTTACCGGTAACGTTGCATTGGAATCCATGGGTTTCAAAACCTTTGGCTTCGGTGGTGGTCGTCCCGATATCTGGGAGCCTGAGATCGACATCTATTGGGGTGAAGAAGACGAGTGGCTGGGGGACAAACGCTACAGCGGAAATCGTAGTCTGGAAAACCCCCTCGCTGCTGTCCAAATGGGTCTCATATATGTGAACCCCGAAGGTCCCAATGGTGAACCCAGCGCAGTCAAATCTGGCCAGGACATCAGAGAGACATTTGCACGAATGGGTATGAACGATGAAGAGACTGTAGCTCTAGTGGCCGGTGGTCACACCTTTGGCAAGACCCATGGAGCAGGCGATGCCGCTCTTGTGGGACCCGAGCCCGAAGGTGCAGGAATCGAAGATCAAGGTCTCGGCTGGAAGAGCAGCCATGGCAGTGGCAAGGGCGACGATACCATCACCAGTGGGATTGAAGGTGCTTGGACATCCAATCCCATCAAGTGGGACAACGGCTATTTCGATCTTCTGTTTGGCTATGACTGGGATCTCGTAAAAAGTCCTGCCGGTGCTTACCAGTGGGTACCTGTCAATCCAGACGAGAAGGATTTAGCACCCTCTGCTCACAATCCTTCAAAGAAGGTGACCACCATCATGACAACGGCGGACATGGCCATGCGCATGGACTCAATCTACGGGAAGATATCCAAACGCTTCCATGAGAACCCTGATGAGTTCGCTAATGTATTTGCACGGGCGTGGTTCAAACTCACTCACCGTGATATGGGCCCTAAATCCCGCTACCTGGGTCCTGAGGTTCCAGAGGAAGATCTGGTGTGGCAAGATCCTGTACCAGCAGTTGATCATGAAATAATCAACGAGCATGATATCGCTGAACTGAAGGTGAAAATATTGGCCTCAGGATTGAGTATCTCCGAGCTAGTCTACACAGCCTGGTCCTCAGCATCTACATTTCGTGGATCCGATTTCCGTGGAGGTGCTAACGGTGCCCGCATTCGTTTAGCCCCACAAAAGGACTGGACTGTCAACCAGCCTGACCAGCTGACCAAGGTTTTGTCTATTCTTGAAGCCATACAAAATGAATTTGGCAAAAAGATTTCTTTGGCAGACCTCATCGTCCTCGGTGGCTGTGCTGCCGTTGAAAAGGCAGCGAAGGATGGAGGGTCCAACGTCAAGGTCCCGTTTGCTCCGGGTCGTACCGATTCGATAGATGAGATAACAGATGTTGATTCCTTCGCCGTACTGGAATCCGAAGCAGATGGCTTCCGGAACTATCAGCGCACAACCTTCTCTGTCACCGCTGAAGAGATGCTCATTGACCGTGCACAGCTGCTAACCCTGACGGCACCTGAAATGACTGTACTCGTTGGCGGACTGCGCGTTCTTGGTGCCAACTACGATAACACTAACTATGGTGTCTTCACTCAAAATGTAGGTAGTCTTTCCAACGATTTCTTTGTGAACCTGCTGGACATAGCCACCGAGTGGAAGCCCTTGGATCCGGGTGGGCATGCCTTTCAGGGAACCGATAGGGCATCGGGTACTCCCAAATGGACGGGGACACGTGTAGATCTCGTATTCGGGTCCAATTCAGAGCTCCGTGCCATCGCTGAGGTCTACGCACAGGATGACAACAATGAGAAATTCGTCAACGACTTCGTCGCTGCCTGGAACAAGGTCATGAACGCGGATCGTTTTGATATTAGTTGACGTTGATACAACTCATTCCTTTAAACCCCTGGCGATTGCTGGGGGTTTTTACTTTCAAGGAATTTTCAGTCCTGTTGTTAGGGTTTGTAAGTGACCGTGTATCAACTTGTTACGTGATTGGGTGATCTAGCGTGCGCAGTATATATGTATCATTACAAACACGGTAATATCCTCAAGAAGTACTTTTAATTATGATCATTATGATTACATAATTAGGTCGGTTTTCGTAGAGTGATGAAACGTGATCTTTACTAGGAGAAGAGAGTAAAATGAGTCAAATAATCATTAATTCTTTAAACGTGCTTTTGCCGATTCTTTATGCGTTGACATCGGGCATTTACCTCTTGTCATTTTACTCCAAGAATAAAACCTTCGAGCTCTGGGCTCTTGGATCTTTACTAACTTCAGTTTCTCTCCATCTCGCATATCTATTATCAAAAGCTGTAACGTTTCATTATTTTCCTGTCACTAACGTATTCGAGTCATTCTCATTGATCGCGTTTAACCTAGCTGCAATATACCTCTTGGTCGAAATGATTAAGGAAGAAGGTAAAACAGGCCCTTTCTTCATATCGTTAGCTTTTCTATTTCAGATGATTTCATCCATGTTTATGCAGAATAATGGATCACATAGCGCTTTACTTGAGAATCCCATGTTTGGCTTTCATGTTTTTGCTACCCTACTTGGATTATCTGCTATGGCGGTTGCTGCCATTTACGCTTTCATGTACTGGATGCTCGCGAAAGAAATTAAGGCTCATCGATTTGGATCGATCTACCAGGGGCTCCCTTCTTTAGAAACACTGGAAGGCATGGGTCGAGCTGCATCTATAGCAGGAGTTGTCAGTTTAGGATTAGGAATATTTCTGGGGCATCTCTGGGCTTACAAAATTCTTGGATATTTCTTCAGTTATGATCTAAAAATCATTATTACTGATGTTGCCTGGCTTGCTTACCTAATTGGTTGGTTGGTAGTTCGACTAAGGAATTTAGGTGGGTTACGAACTAGTCAATGGGCATTCTGGGGATTTATTGCACTTTTTGCAGCACTCATGATCGTGAATATCTTTGCCACAACTTTCCATAGATTTAGCTAATGCAGAATAATCAAATCGTCCTTTTTGGATACCATCATAAAAATGCCCCCGTAGAGCTTCGGGATCTGGTTGTGTTATCACACGATCAAATCCTGGTCTTTATTGAGGAAGGCTTGAACGCCAATATTGGTATCCGTGAGATGGCAGTTATTTCAACCTGCAATCGGACGGAATTCTATACAGTTACGACTGAGCCAACAAAACTAAAGGATTGGATATTCGCGCAATATGAAAAACGATTAGGCATACGCCCAACTGATGGATGGCCAGATCCCGTACTCCTTTTTAACGAGCAAACAATAAGCCATTTACTAGGTGTTGCAGGTGGACTGGAAAGCATGATGCTCGGTGAAAATCAGATATTGAGTCAGGTTAAAGCCAGCCATAATCTAATTCTTTCAACAGGCTATAAATTTCCATTATTGAATCGCTTATTTCAGGAAGCAATCAGAGCAGGAAAGGCTATTCGTACCAATACAGAGCTCAGTGTTGGGGCTGTTTCAATCAGTCTTGCAGCAGTTGAGTTAGCCAGTAAAATCTATTCTAATAGCGAAAAACATCCCATTCTGTTGGTTGGAGCCGGTGAAACCAATAAACTGGTAGCAACCCATTTCCAAGAGAAAGGTGCTAGCAATTTTATCATCGCTAATCGTGGTGTTGAAAACCGCGAACGCTTAGCTGCTCAATTTGGAGGGCGCTCTGTTTCACTAGATGAGTTAGATCAAGCTTTAACTGAAGTAGATATTGTTGTAACAGCCACAGGTGCAAAACATCATCTCATCGAAAAACAACAGCTCAAAGCAATTCTTAAGCGACGAAGAAGAGGTGCTTTACTCTTAGTTGACATCAGTTCCCCTCGCAACATTGATCCACAGGTCGGTGATTTACCAGATGTGTTCCTCTACCACATGGATCATCTTCAGGATGTCGTCCGTGATAATCTGGATCGACGTCGCGCTCAAATTCCGGCAGCTGAACAAATAATCGAAAAGATAAAAGACGAATATCAGGATTGGTTAAAAACCCTGGAGGTTGTGCCCACTATTAGTCAGCTATCAAAGTACTTTCATATGGTTCGTGATCAGGAACTTGGAAAGTATGTTAATCGTAGCGATGAAAAAGAGTATGCGAGACTACAGGAATTATCTAATGGGATTGTGAAGAAACTTTTGCATTATCCCATCGTTAATCTCCGGGAAATGGCAAATGACGAACAGCTTGATCAGAGTAAAATTAATGCCATTTGGGAGATTTTTAACATGAAGAAACTGGATGATTAAATAGGAAGTAAATAAGTCTAATGGGCATTCAAAATATAGTTATTGGTAGCAGAGGTAGTCAACTTGCACTTTGGCAAAGTAATCTTATTAAATCGCTGTTAGAGAAACAATATCTCCAGCTTGAAGTTACTATCAAAGTTATTCGAACTAAGGGAGATGCTATACAGGATGTCCCACTTCCGAAAATAGGAGATAAGGGACTCTTTACTACCGAACTTGAAGATGCACTAACAAACGGGTCGATCGACCTGGCAGTTCATAGTCTCAAAGATTTACCAACTACTTTACCAACAGGACTTGCGTATGTGGGGTCGCCACGACGTGCTAATCCATCTGATGCCTTCGTTTCCACCAAATGGAATCGTTTGAATGAGTTGCCCACAAATGCCATAATTGCCACCGGAAGTGTTCGGCGGCAAGCTCTTATCCGTGGTCTTAACCCTGGTATTCAATTCGAGAGTCTGCGTGGAAATATCGATACACGCTTGAAGAAATTAGAAAAGCTGGGATGGGATGGCATCATTATGGCCACAGCTGCTTTACAAAGACTAGGTTTGGATGAGTATATTTCTGAAGAAATGCCAATGGAAGAGTTCGTACCCTCGGTTGGGCAGGGAGCGATTGGGATAGAGATACGAGAGGATCGTGATGAATTAATCACGCTGCTCAAACCAATTATTCATTCAGAAACTATCGGTTGTTGTAATGCTGAGAGAGCATTCGGTCGAAAACTAGAAGCAGGCTGCTCAATACCCTTGGGTGCCTGGGCTCGGAGAGTGGGTGATTCCCTCGTCATTACCGGGTTCGTTTCTAACTTTGAGGGGAGCGAGACTATCCTTGAATCGCTGACCGGATCGTTTGATCAACCTGAATTATTGGGAAATCAATTGGCAGATCAATTCATTGCAAAAGGGGCCAGAGAGCTTCTGGGTACCTGATTATGAGTGACTTTTCACGTAAAATCATTTATACAGGAGTTAGGATTCCGAACATTGTTCCTGATAAAAGAACAGGGGTAAACATTTTCCATCATCCAACCATTCGGATTAAGTATGATGCACACCTGGATTCTGCGATTGTCAAACAGGCTCTTGAGGAAGAGTGTTACCTTGTATTTCTCAGTCGTAACGGAGTTGTTGGCTTGAATGCGTGGATGCAAACCACTGATATCTCTCTAGATTTCAGAGGGAAAAGAATCTGGGCTGTAGGAAAACAAACAGCCAAAGAAGTAGATACTACACTGGGAGCTGTCGCCGGTGAGCCAGCTGAGCAGAATGCAAACGGACTAATCCGAGTATTCGAAACCCTGAAACCACGTCCTGTTGTTTTGTTTTGTGCAGAAGACCCTCGACCAGAATATCCAGATTGGCTGATCCGTTGTGGTTGGCAATACAATATATTCCCGGTATATCGCACAGTGGTTGTAATGAATGAGGATCTTGCTCAACGTTTCAGTAATACTCCCGATGAATCAATTATTCTTACCTCACCATCAACTGTAAAAGGCTTCATTGAAAGTATTAACATGAAGGATTTGAGTGCTGTCACTGCCCGTTTATTTTCCATTGGTCCAAGTACTAGCAAGGCGATTGAAGCATTTGGCGGAAAAGTTTATCAAGAGGCAACGGAACCGGATATTGACCAATTATTAACTGATATTATAAATGAAATGGATAAATAAATGAATGGTCGAGAACAATTCTTGGCAGCCTGTCGTCGTGAGACACTAGAACGTCCACCCGTTTGGCTTATGCGCCAAGCTGGTAGATTTCTGCCAGAGTACAGAAAACTCAAGGAACAATATGATTTTGTGACCATGGTTAAGACCCCTGAACTGGCAGCTAAAGTTACTATGCAGCCCATAGACCGATTTGGATTCGATGCAGCTATCATCTTTAGCGATATTCTAGTAATCCCCGAGGCACTTGGACAACCATACTCTTTCAGGGAAAAGGGTGGCATTCAGATGGACTTTCCGATCAGGGCTGAACAAGACTTGACCAAATTACATTTGGGTCGTGTTGAGGAGCACTTGCAATATGTGCCCCGCGCTCTTGAATTAACCCGCAGCATGTTAGGTGATACTACCGCGCTGATCGGCTTTTCCGGTTCTCCCTGGACACTTGCAACATATATGGTTGAGGGAGGAAGCTCAAAATCATATGAATATGTAAAGGGATTGATTTATCAGGATTCAGCAATCCTTCATGAGCTACTGGAATTAAACACTCAAGCTATTATTCAATATCTGCATATGCAGGTTAATGCAGGAGTGGATGCTGTCCAGGTTTTTGATAGCTGGGCGGGAATCTTATCCAAAGAAACCTATTGGCAGGTATCTGGTCAGTACATAGCCCGGATTGTGGCAGCAATTTCACCTAAAGTTCCTGTTATCGTATATGCAAAAGGCGCTCATGTTTGGCTAGCGGATCTCAAACGAATGAAGGCGCAGGTTCTGGGACTTGATTGGACTGTCCCACTTGATCAGTTCCATGATGATTTAGGTGGTCAAATTGCTGTGCAAGGTAATCTTGATCCGGTAATCATGAGCTCGACTCCTGAAATAGTAAGGCAAGAAGCACTCAAGATTCTGGATGCCATGCATGGTAAACCAGGGCACATCTTCAACTTGGGTCACGGAATATTGCCTTCAGCGAAGATTGAATGTGTTGAAACCTTGGTGGAAACTGTCAAATCATATAGTGGAAACCGTTAAATCACATAAAGGTATAATATAGATGTCATTAAAAGTCGATTTGGAACTTGTTTCTAAATACAACCGCCCCGGCCCGCGCTACACCAGTTATCCTACTGCGCCACATTTCAGTTCGGAGGTTAAAGCAGAGGATTGGTCCAAAGCAATAGCAGTAAATAATGCTAGTGCTGAAAGAGACCTGTCACTTTACCTCCATTTACCATTCTGTGATACCTTGTGCTATTTTTGTGGTTGTACAACTATCATTACTCGCAATAAAGATCATGTAGAAACATACCTAAGTCATCTACTCCAAGAACTGGAGCTATTTGGCAAGATGATGAACCCCGACCGTAAGGTGGTTCAACAGCATTTTGGTGGTGGTACACCAACTTATTTGGAACCAGATCAAATCCGTCGTCTCGGTGGTCGACTTCAAGAATTATTCCCCCGTGCTGCTGATGCTGAGATTGGTTGTGAGATAGATCCCCGCGGATTGACTCGAGAACATTTAGTTGCTCTGCGAGAGGTGGGTTTTAACCGTAGTTCCATCGGTGTCCAGGATTTTAATCCTCGTGTACAAAAGGCTGTCAACCGCCTGAATTCTGAATCAATGTTGAGGGAGATTGTTGACTGGCACAATGATCTGGGATTCGAATCACTTAATCTGGATCTGATCTACGGTCTGCCTTTCCAGACGCCAGAGAGTTTTGAAAAAACACTCCAAACCATTCTCTCATTTAATCCAGACCGCCTGGCGGTATTTAGCTATGCTCATGTACCCTGGATGAAACCAAATCAGAAACTAATCAAAGAAACTGATCTCCCCAGCCCAGATGTAAAGCTGGCAATGTTGAAGATGATTATCGAAACCCTGACAGCATCTGGTTATGTCTATATCGGCATGGATCATTTTGCCAAGGCAAATGATGAGTTAGCTATAGCCCAACGAGAGAAAACATTGCAGCGTAATTTTCAGGGCTACAGCACCAAGGCCGGAGTAGATATTTACGCTTTTGGGATGTCATCCATCAGTCAAGTTGATTCAATTTATGCTCAGAACACAAAGGATATTAACCTGTATCAAGATCACATTAAGGCTGGTACGTTACCTATAGAAAAGGGCTATATCCTGACTGAAGAAGATGTTCTCCGGCGCAATGTCATTATGCGTTTGATGTGCGATCTCGAAATTGATTTTAAGAATATGAGTCGCAGCTTAAATCTTGATTTCAAGACACATTTTGAGAAAGAATTGAGCAATTTGGACGAATTTCAGCAGGATGGATTAATAGAGGTTGATACCCAACGACTGAAAGTGACTGATAAAGGTCGATTGTTCATTCGGAATATTGCCATGACGTTTGATGCCTATCTTGGGGAAGGAGAAGGCCGATTCTCAAAAACAATCTAAATCCGTATCCAAAGAGAGTCTAATAATATGAAAACAGCTGTTATCCTTGTAAATATGGGAGCGCCTTCCAATCTGGATGAGGTTAAACCATTTCTAAAGCAGCTTTTTAGTGATCCTGATATCTTTCATTTTCCTTTTGGGAAGCGTGGGCAATCTTTCTTTTCATCTATGATTGCTACTCTGAGAGCCCCGATATCGAAGACGTTCTATCAGGCTATTGGTGGTGGTTCCCCCTTGAGTGAGAATACAATTGCCCAGGCCGATGCACTCCAAGGTCGTCTAAATGATGTTGCAGA
Organism: Fidelibacterota bacterium; assembly: GCA_013202495.1. Lineage (GTDB taxonomy): Bacteria > Fidelibacterota > UBA8477 > UBA8477 > JABMPR01 > JABMPR01. The sequence continues at coordinate 13,315 of JABMQQ010000077.1, forward strand.
GCTTAAGGTATTCACTGCTCAACGATATTGGCATCCATTTATATCTGAGGTAGCGGAAGAACTCCGTGCAGGTGATTATGAGAGCATAATTATTCTCCCTCTGTTTCCACAATATTCAACGACCACAACTCTTTCTATTTTCAATGAATGGAAACAACACAATCACAATTTGCCAGAGGCTCATTTTATAGAGCGATTCTATGCTGAAGCAGCGTACAATCAGGCTTGTGCCCAACAAATAGAAAACGCTATTAAAGAATTTGATAAACCTCCACACATCTTGTTTTCTGCCCATTCCATCCCACAGAGCAGGGTGACGGCGGGAGATTCATATATTGATGAAATTTATGAAAACATGGCATTAATCATGGAACAACTCCCCGATAATATGAATCATTCAATTGCGTTCCAGAGTAAAATAGGACCTGTTAAATGGGTGGGGCCGCCCTTGAAGAAGGAACTAAAACGTTTGATCAAAGCTGGAGTCGATCAAGTTTTGGTTTATCCCATATCTTTTGTTTCAGAACACGTAGAAACCCTGTTTGAGTTGGATATAGAATATGCTGAGATAGCTCAGAAGCTGGGATACAAGCGCTTCGTTAGGGCAGCTACAGTTCAGACCACTGAAAAGTTCATTGATGTATTAGAAAATCTGGTACGGGAAAAGCTTTGATATGAGCAAAAGAGTAACTGTGATCGGAGCAGGGATTGCCGGACTAACGACCGCATTCAGACTAATGCAAGCAGGGTTTAAGGTTTCTGTTTTTGAGGCTTCTCAACATGTAGGCGGTGCCATAAGAACTGCAAGCCATGATGGATTCAAGGCTGAATTGGGGCCAAATACTGTCCTGGAGACCTGTCCACAGATTGGTGAATTGATTGAAGCAGCCGGGCTTGAGGATCAACGAATATACGCCAATGAAGCCGGCCAAAAGCGATTTATAGTCAAGGGTAAAAAGCCAATAGCCTTACCGAGCTCTCCACCAGCCTTTTTCATGACACCCCTATTTAGCGTATTCGCAAAATTGAGATTGTTTAAAGAACCGTTTATTCCATCATGGGATAATAGTTATGAAGAATCTTTGGCAGAATTCGTGGTTCGTCGATTGGGACAAGAATTCCTGGATTACGCCATTAATCCTTTTGTGGCTGGTGTTTATGCCGGTGATCCCAAAGATTTAAGTGTCCAGCATGGTTTTGCTAAGCTATATGCCCTGGAACAAAAATATGGTGGCTTGATCAAAGGCCAGATTAAGGGTGCCAAAGAACGTAAACAACGGGCTGAAGAGTCCAAGCAGAGCGCTAAGATGATTTCGTTTAAAGAAGGTCTTAGCACACTGCCTGAAACCTTGGCAAAGCTGTTGGGATCTGGGCTTTCCCTGGGACGCAAAGTTACATCTCTTATTCAGGAAAAGGATCAGTGGTCAGTGCAGAGTATTCTTGAGGATGGAACAGAGCAGTCTACTTCAGCTGATCACGTTATTTACGCTGGACCTATTTATGCTCTGAAAGAGATCACTCTAGATGGTCAGTTGCAGCAGGAGTTTTCAGAGTTGTCAGAAATTAAGCATCCACCGGTAACAACCTTAACTCTGGGTTTCAAACGTGAGCAGGTGGCGCATGCCCTGGATGGCTTTGGAATGCTTATCCCTGAAGTTGAGGGCTTGAATATTCTAGGTGCTCTATTTACATCAACACTGTTTCCTGACCGGGCACCGGAAGGTCATGTCACCATTACTGCCTTTATTGGGGGCACACGTCAGCCAGAAATAGCTTTGCTGGAAGATTCTAAGCTCCTAGAAGTGGTTTTGACTGACCTGGACACTTTATTGGGTGTGAAAGGAAAACCAGTTTTCTATTTGATGAAAAAATGGGATAATGCAATTCCACAATACAATGTTGGCTACGGTAAGTATAAAATGATATTATCGAGCCTTGAGCAGAGTTATCCCGGTTTACATTTTACCGGTAATTATTGTTCCGGAATATCTGTATCTGATACGATTAAACATGCTTCGGAACTGGCAGACCTCTTAGTTGAAAAATCCAAACAAGGAGTTCATTAACTATGAATAAAGAATTATTTGATCTTGTCCACCGACCACGCCGATTACGGCAGAGTGCTGGTTTCAGAGATCTTTTACGCGAACATCGTTTGACGCCCGATGATCTGATTTATCCCATATTTGTTACCGCCCAAACCAACACGAAAAATGCGATTGAGACGATGCCTGGGATATATCAATGGTCCCTGGATCGCATCAATGAAGAAATTGATGATGCACTGGATGCAGGCATCAACAGATTGATTCTGTTTGGTATCCCCTCTGAGAAAGACCCTGTTGGTAGTGATGCCATTAATGATGATGGAATCATTCAAAAAGCCTTACGCCAGTTAAAGGGAGACTATCCTGAGCTAATGCTGATAACCGATGTGTGTATGTGTGAGTATACCGATCACGGTCATTGTGGAATTCTCCACGGGCAGCAGGTTGATAATGACCAAACACTGGGTTATCTACAACGTCAAGCCATCAGTCATGCTGAGGCGGGAGCAGATATGGTGGCCCCTTCGGGAATGATGGACGGCATGGTGGGCGCAATCCGCGACGGTCTTGATGTGAACGATTTCTCTCACATCCCTATCATGAGCTATGCGGTAAAGTATTCATCTGCCTATTACGGACCTTTCAGAGATGCGGCTGAATCAGCTCCCAGATTTGGTGATCGCAAAAGCTATCAGATGGATCCTGCAAATAGGCGCGAGGCACTAAGAGAAGCTGAGCTTGATATTGAGGAAGGCGCTGATATCCTCATGATCAAACCAGCTCTCGCTTATCTGGATATCATTTCATTGATCAGAGAATCAACCACCCTACCCATTGCTTGCTATAATGTTAGCGGTGAGTACAGCATGATCAAAGCTGCCGCTGAAAAGGGCTGGATCAATGGTGATGATGTGATGATGGAGAGCCTGCTTTCAATGAAACGAGCCGGAGCAGATATTATATTGACCTACTTCGCGAAAGAAGCAGCAAGATTATTAAAATAATTGAACTGTGGGAGTTCTAAGAACATGACCAAAAGCCAAGAATTAATGCAACGTGCCCAAAAATCTATACCAGGAGGTGTTAATTCCCCTGTGCGAGCTTATAAAAGCGTTGGTGGCACGCCTCCATTCATTAGCCGAGGTGAAGGGGCCTTCGTCTATGATGTCGATGGCAAGCGTTACCTTGATTTTGTTGGGTCATGGGGACCTATGATCCTGGGTCATGCCCATCCAGCGATTATTGCTGCAGTACAGAAAATAGCGACACAAGGTTTGAGCTTTGGTGCACCAACCGAGCTGGAAATAGACCTGGCTGAATTGATTATTGATCGAGTCCCTGGCTTGGAGATGATCCGACTTGTAAGTAGTGGAACTGAGGCAACCATGAGTGCAATCCGGGTGGCACGTGGTGTGACTGGTCGTGATAAGATCATAAAATTTGATGGTAATTATCATGGTCATGCTGATGCTTTTCTTATTGCTGCCGGATCAGGAGCCATGACCTTGGGAGAGCCAAATTCACCTGGAGTCCCACGGGGGACGGCCGCTGACACTTTGCTGGCTCAATTCAACGATTTGGATTCCGTTGAGATAGTGTTTAAGGAAAACTCCGATCAGATAGCAGCTGTAATCGTCGAACCTGTGAATGGTAACACGGGTTGTATTCCACCCAAGGAAGACTTTCTTCATGATCTCAAGTCATTATGCCACAAACACGGAAGCCTATTGATCTTGGATGAGGTTATGACAGGATTCAGAATTGCTGCCGGGGGTGCTGTCGAACGATATTCAATTGATCCTGACCTGATTACTTATGGCAAAGTGATTGGTGGTGGGATGCCTATTGGTGCTTATGGAGGAAAACGGGAGTACATGGAACAAGTCGCACCTGCTGGTTCGATTTACCAGGCTGGAACATTGAGCGGAAACCCTGTGGCTGTCACAGCTGGTATGGAAACCCTCAAACGATTAACCAATGATACCTATGAAACTCTTGAACAACTTGGTCAACAATTAGAAGCTGGTATTCAATCTATTATCAGCCGCAAGGCCTTACCGCTATCCCAACATCGTGTTGGAAGCATGTTCACTCTCTTTTTTACTCCAGAATTACCCTGGAATACCAAGGGGGTTGAGAGCTGTGATATTGACCGCTTCAATAAATATTTCCACATCATGCTGGAGAACGCTTTCTATCTTGCGCCAAGTCAGTATGAGGCTGGTTTTCTATCTGTTTCCCACAAGCCCGAGAATATTGATGACTTTCTCAATTCTATGGAGTCAGCACTAAATGTGGTTTTTTAGTTAAATGGGAAAACCTGAGATTCTAATATTCTGAATATCAATCCTAAGAAAGCCCAAGAGGTATCAATCACCAGTGTATTTGAGCCACAGAAAAAGCCCTCAAGTATCGAGGGCTTTATGAAGGAATAGTTTGGTATCAGGAGAAGAGCTTAGGCAGCGTGTTTCTTTCCCCACTTCTTAGTTTTCCAGCGTTCAATCTGTTTGGGCCAGTCATAACCATTACGGAGCCCAAATCCCTTGGTCCAACGATAGCGATCAGTATTTTCATTATCTAAGAGATTGAAGTGATTATTCAAGGTGACATTCTTACCCATGATTGGACCAGAGATATTACCACTCTCTAAACTGATATTACCTTTACAGTAGATTGCTCCAATGATGGTTTCTCCTCCATCAGAGCTATAGGCTCTAAAATCTTGATTGGGGTTGGTAAATATAAGTGCAGCATTGGTGGCTGTAGTGTCGCCAGCGGCTGCTGTAATTTCATTCTCGCCTAAGATAGTAACGTGGTGTCCGGTGAAGACCAATGTGCCAGAAACAATTCGAATGTCTTCGATTGTTATATAGTTGCCAGTGAAAACATGGATGCCGTCAGGAAAAGTGTTATCTTTCCAAGTTTTCGAAGATTCATCATGAACTGAAGTGGCATTATCTAAAAAGTATTGAAGATCAGCTTCAGGTAAGAAGTCAAAATTGCTGCGCACTTGACGATCCTCATCGAGCCCAGCATCAAAACCATCCAGAGTTACAGCTTCTTCAGCAGCAATACCTCTATCAAAGTGAGTATCATCAGAAAGGTCTAATAAAATCTCAGCTTCCATCTGAAACTTATCAACGTTTACAGACAGGATGTTAGTGGTTGAGTTCCATAGGGTGGTGACTCCGTCTTCAGTGGTATTAACCAATGAGTCATCACTAGTGTTAATGAGCCATAAGGCTTCGTTAATGGAAGACTCAGTAGCATACTGAAGTTTGATGTTGTTGATGGTTTCCATTGAGTTAGAGCTAGACAGATA
>JABMQQ010000005.1 GCA_013202495.1 Fidelibacterota bacterium
ATGCGTAGGTCAGGAGTTCGACTCTCCTGGGTGGCTCATCTCTGATTTAATATTTACAATTTAAGATTGAAGATTTATTTCTCTCCTGGGCTTGCCTATCGTAGCCGCAGGCGTAGATAGGTGGCTCAAACCCCACTCCGATCTGCAAAATTCATTTTTTATTCTATTGGTCCCGGGCAGCCCTTACCATCCTCAAGCTCCGTCTTCTGAGTTTGGGTAAGTATGCTAAGAGGTTCTTTGCGTCGATTATCACTAAAATGAAACATGGTTAAAACGGGATGTCTCAACAGCATTCTGGGACCTGAATATCTCATGACCTGTTTAATGTCATCCTTGATCCCGGGTTTGTAACAATGGATTGGACAATTCTTGCAGGATGTTTTTCCCTCATGAAAAGGGCAGTGATTGAGTCTGTCCAATGCATAATTTTGTAGTTCGGAACAACTCGGACAATCACTCACCGCTAAACCATGATGATTTTTGCAGTAGAGTTGGATCATTACTTCAACGGTTCTGACTTCACGTTCAATTCTATTGGTAAATATGGACATTATTAGTTTTCAATTATCCTTTTTCTTAAAGTAGTCTTCATGATCAAGTCTGTATCTCACGATCACGAATCCGTCTGGTTCCATCATTTCTTTTTCATACTTAAGCCCAACTTTTTCCATGACTCTTCTTGACGCGCCATTGGCGGGGTCAGCCGCAGCCATGATGACATCAAGCCCTAGCTCTTCAAAGCCCTTTTTCACCAGAGCTAGTGAGCCCTCTGTAGCTATTCCCTGACCCCAATATTTTTGTTTCAGGCGATAGCCCAATTCTGTTTCAGCTGCATTTTCCCGATTGGGACGAAGATGAAACCATCCCATGAAAGCCCCACTAGACTTTTCAATCGCGGCCCAGATTCCTTGCCTGTCCAGTTCCCTATAATACTGCATTATTCTGGGTATAATCTTCTCTGAGACATGGTGCCGTGCTGTAGGTTTGCCACCATTGATGTAAAGAGTGACCTGGGGGTCCGAATCTAATTCAACCAGATTATCAATATCCATTTCAGTGAATTCTCTCAGAATCAATCGTGGGGTTTCTAGATATGTTTTCATCGCCTTCCTTATCCACTTAATCTGTGCTTTTGATATTAACTTAAGATCCTCCACCCACTAAATAATTTCAAACTCCCCCTACCTCAAAAAGTTCGGCCACATATGCATCCTTCTTTAATTTTTTATCGAAATACTTGATTCAATCATTTTTGGGGTTGCAGATCGAAGATAAAAAGTGAGATTAAGCTTTAATGAAAAAGCCCGCCATCCTCTTACTGGAAAACGGACACCACTTTAAAGGATTTTCTTTAGGCGCTATCGGTACCTCCGGTGGTGAAGTCTGCTTTAATACTAGTATGACTGGTTATCAAGAAATTCTCACTGATCCCTCCTACTGTGGTCAGATTATTACCATGACAGCCCCACACATTGGAAATTATGGCGTCAATCCTGAAGATATGGAAAGCAATAAAATTCAGGCAAGAGGGTTTATTGTACGGGAAGCGAGTCCAATTCACTCCAACTACCGTGCGACCCAAAGTCTTGACGATTATCTAAGTGATGCAGGAGTTGTTGGAATTCAGGGGATTGATACACGCGCTCTCACGCGTATCCTGCGTGATGAAGGTGCCATGAATGGCATCATTAGCAGTGACGACCTGGATTTGGACTCATTAGAGAATAAGCTAAAGCTTGTACCTGCCATGACCGGACAGGATCTGGTTCAAGAAGTGAGTTGCCAGCAATCCTGGACCTGGCCTACTCAAAGGGCTGCCCATTCTTATCGTGTTGTTGCTTTAGATCTGGGTATCAAACACAATATTATCAGACAGCTCGCTGAAAATGATTGTGAAGTGATTATTGTTCCAGCCAACACTTCTGCAGCAGAAATTCTCGCACTAGAACCCGACGGTGTTTTCCTATCCAACGGTCCCGGGGATCCAGAGCCTGTGGACTATGCTATTGAGACCGTAAAATCTCTGCTGGATAAAAAACCAATCTTTGGCATTTGCCTCGGTCACCAAATCCTGTCTCTGGCCATGGGTGCCAGCACCTACAAACTAAAATTCGGACACCGGGGTGGGAACCATCCCGTCAGGAATGAGCTTAGTGGCAAGGTTGAAATCACAAGCCAGAATCATGGCTTTGCCGTTGAGCCATCAAGCCTACCCGAGCACCTGGAAATAACTCATGTAAATTTGAATGACGGGACCCTGGAAGGCGTGCGCTGTAAAAATATTCCAGCATTCTCAGTACAGTACCATCCTGAAGCCAGCCCTGGTCCCCACGACTCACGCTACTTGTTTAATGAATTTATCGATATGATGGATGCCCATGCCAAAAAGAACTGATATTAAATCCATCCTCATTCTGGGTGCAGGTCCAATCGTCATTGGCCAAGCCTGTGAGTTTGATTATTCAGGGACTCAAGCCTGCCGGGCATTGAGGGAAGAAGGTTACCGCATTATTCTGGTGAATTCTAATCCCGCCACCATCATGACCGATAGAGAATTGGCCGATGCAACCTATCTCGAACCGCTGACACCCAGCATTGTCACAGCTATCATTGAGAAAGAAAAACCCGATGCTATTCTACCTACGGTTGGTGGACAAACCGCTCTGGATCTGGCGATCAAGCTGGATGAACGCGGGACATTGAAGAAGTATGGCGTTCAACTCATTGGTGCTGATGTAGAAGCCATCAACAAGGCTGAGGATCGAGAAAAATTTAAAGCTGTCATGGATAGTGTGGGAATTGATACAGCCAGGGGCGGATTTGCCCGGAATTTTGAATCTGCGCTTGAAATGGTACAAAATACCGGTTTCCCCGCCATCATTCGTCCCTCCTTTACCATGGGTGGCACCGGTGGAGCCACGGCTTACAACAATGAAGAATTTCATGAATTGGTCGATAAGGGTTTATCCGCCAGCCCCATTGGGGAAGTTTTGATTGAAGAATCTCTGCTGGGTTGGAAAGAATTCGAGATGGAGGTGGTGCGGGATAAAAATGACAACGCCATTATCATTTGTTCCATTGAAAATATTGACCCCATGGGTGTGCATACCGGTGATTCAGTCACCGTCGCTCCAGCACTGACGCTTACCGATAAAGAATATCAGAAGATGCGTAATTGGTCCATCGAGTGTCTGCGGGCCATTGGTGTTGAGACCGGTGGATCAAATGTACAATTTGCCGTTGATCCAGCGACTGGACGTATGATTGTTATTGAGATGAATCCTAGAGTGAGTCGATCCTCGGCACTGGCCTCCAAAGCAACGGGTTTTCCCATAGCCAAGATTGCTGCAAAATTGGCAGTTGGTTATCTGCTTGATGAGCTTCCCAATGAGATTACTGGTAAAACATTGGCAGCGTTTGAACCAAGCATTGACTATATCGTCACAAAAGTACCCCGCTTTGATTTTGAGAAATTCCCCACCGCTGATGGGATCCTCGGTGTTCAGATGCAATCTGTGGGTGAAGTCATGGCCATTGGACGCACTTTTAAAGAGAGTCTGCAGAAGGCTTTTCGCTCATTGGAAGTTGGCTTAGTGGGTCTAGAACCAAAAAAGGTTGTAGGTAGAGACCTCGACTTGAAGAAAATGCGCTTTGCTACTGCTTTTCGCTTGGTGAAGATCTGGAAAGCATTCCAGGACGGTGTAGAGCTTGAGACCCTACATGAAATCACTCAAATCGATCCTTGGTTCCTGTATCAGATTCAGGAACTGGCCTTAGACCCAGCTCCAAAATTTGAGCATGAAGAAATCCGAGAGTATAAACGGCGGGGTTATTCAGATGTGCAATTAGCCCAACGCCTGGATCTAAAAGAGTCTGAGATCAGAGCCTTCAGAATAGCCGAAGGGATATTACCGACTTTTAAAGAAGTAGATACCTGTGCTGCTGAGTTTCCAGCCAGGACATCTTATGTTTATTCAACCTATGAAACGGAAAATGAAGTTACTGCTCTCCCAGGGAAAAAGGTGATGATTCTTGGTGGTGGTCCGAACCGAATTGGACAAGGGTTGGAATTTGACTATTGTTGCGTTCAGGCTGTTTTTGGTTTGAATGAGATGGGCTATAAAACCATTATGGTAAATTGTAATCCTGAGACGGTTTCCACCGATTTTGATATTTCAGACCGTCTCTATTTTGAACCCTTGACTTTCGAAAATGTGATGAACATTGTGGATTTGGAAAATCCCGATGGTGTACTTGTACAATTTGGCGGTCAAACTCCCCTAAATATTGCGAATAGGCTCCAGGAAGCTGGCGTGAATATCATTGGTACCAATCCATCAGCAATTGATCTGGCTGAAGACCGCAAGAAATTTGGTGCAATCCTGGACAAATTAAAAATTCCTGCCCCGGCCTATGGAACCGCATTTACTATTGAAGAAGCTTCTCTAGTAGCCACAGAAATTGGATACCCCGTTCTAGTGAGACCCTCTTATGTACTGGGAGGTCGAGGGATGGAGATTGTCTATACCGAGGAGTCGCTCAGAAAGTATGTAGCTCAAGCAGCTCTGGTGAGTGGTGAACATCCTGTCCTGATTGATGCTTTTCTGGAAGATGCTTTTGAATTCGACGTTGATGCGCTCTGCGATGGTGAAGAAGTTTACATCGGAGGCATTCTTCAGCATATTGAAGAAGCCGGCATACACTCTGGTGATTCTGCCTGTGTGATTCCACCCTATCAGCTGCTTCCAAATCACCGCAAACGCATTGAAGAATACACAAGAAATCTTGCCGTATCTCTTAAAACAATTGGCTTGATCAACATCCAGTTCGCAATGAAGGATGGGATCGTCTATGTCCTGGAAGTCAATCCGCGCGCCAGTAGGACAGTACCCTTTATAAGTAAGGTGACGGATGTTCCCCTGGCCAAATATGCTGCTCAACTGGCTGCAGGAAAAAAACTTAGTGATCTCAATTTGCATAGGGAAAAACACGCCTTAATAGCTGTGAAGAAACCCGTATTCCCCTTTAATAAATTTCCTCATCAAAATGTGTTTCTTTCACCTGAAATGAAATCCACTGGGGAGGTGATCGGTCTTGATTCAAGGTTAGGCGCTGCGTTCGCAAAAGCTGAAATTGGCGCCGGTAATCATTTACCTACCAAAGGAACCGTGTTCATCTCGGTCAACGACCATGACAAGCAAAACACCATCGATATTGCCCGTGATTTTCAGGAAATGGGGTTCCAGATCATGGCCACACAGGGAACAACTGAAGTTTTAAGAGAAAATGGTTTAATTGTCCAGGCTATTCATAAGGTTAATGAAGGTAGACCCCATGTGGCTGACCATATTAAAAATGGAGAAATTCAACTGGTCATCAACACACCCATGGGTGCTCTTGCCCGTGAGGATGAGTACTCAATTGGCCGCGCGGCTATCAGGTATAAAATTCCAGTCATTACCACCCTCTCAGGTGCAAAAACAGCCATCCGCGGCATACGTAGACTGGCACTTGATGATTTATCAGTAAACAGTCTTCAAGATATTTTTAATTGAATTTTTCCATCGGTTCGGGTGGAAAAGAATATAATCCGTGGTACATGTCGTCTGACACTTGACGAAATAACAGTAACACCAGTTGAACTTCATAATACGAGTAAAGTGTCATACTTCGAGAGCTTCAGGTGGAAAAATACAATCTGAAGTGCAGGCCTTTTGATCCAAAATGTTTTAACAGTGAAATGCCTTTAAATTTTTGATTATTTTTTTCCACAGGTTCGCTTACTTTTTGCGGCACCATCTAATTGCACAAAAAATTCGGCATAACCAATACCACGAGGTATTAAGGGGAAATCATGACTGTTTTAGCTATTCCATCTGAGGCAACTTTTACAACAGCAGATAATTTTGATATCTTTGAGCAAACCTGGCCCTGTAAGGAAGCCAAAGGGGTGGTCCTGATAACTCATGGAGTGGCAGAACATTCTGGTCGCTATGCACATGTTGCACAATCTTTGGTGGACGCCGGCTACACCATCGTAGGTTTTGATTTGCGAGGTCATGGAAAATCCTCAGGCAAACGAAATTATATCAACTCTTTCCAAGACTACCTTAACGATCTTCAGGAAGTTCTGAACCGCACCAAGAGCAATTATCCCGACCTACCTCTTTTCCTATTCGGGCACAGCATGGGTGGTGGCATTGTTACCCTGTTCACAATTGAAAGGAATCCTGAGGTAAAGGGAGTGCTACTGAGTGGACCTTCAGTTAAGGTCAGTGATGACATTTCACCATTCCTCCAAAAAATTTCCGGTGTGATCAGTGCTATTCTTCCCAAGCTGCCTGTTATAAAATTGGAAAGTACTGACATTTCAAAAGATCCAGAGGTAGTGGCAGCTTACGATGCGGATCCTCTCAATTATCGGGGAGGTATCCTGGCCCGAACTGGGGCAGAACTACTGAATGCCACCAAAACTATTACTGCACGTTCCCAGGTTATTGATCTTCCCATCCTGATTATGCATGGTTCCGCTGATAAGCTTGCCGATGTGAGTGGTAGCGAAATGCTCTATGCCAATGTGAGTTCAGCAGATAAAACCCTGAAAATATATGAAGGCTTATATCATGAAATCCTGAATGAACCGGAGCAGGATGAGGTAAAAAAAGACATCATCAATTGGCTAAACACTCACATATAGATGACCATACTTTCCATAGATCAAGGCACCACTGGCACAACAGTCATCCTGGTAGGTTATGAAGGACAGATTCTCGCAAAAACCTACCATGAGTTTCAGCAATTTTACCCTCAGCGTGGTTGGGTGGAGCATGATCCAGAAGAAATCTGGGAAACCGTGGTTGAATGTGTTGGGGAAATTTGCTCTTCCCGTTCAGAAACTATTGATGCTGTCGGCATCACCAATCAGAGAGAGACCACTGTCATCTGGGATGCTGACACCGGTATACCTGTTTACAATGCCATCGTCTGGCAATGTCGCCGAACAGCGTCCATTTGTGAGAAGTTGGAACCACAAAAGAATCTAATAAAAGAAAAAACCGGGTTGCCGCTGGACGCCTACTTTAGCGGCACAAAAGCTCAATGGATTTTGAATCATGCATCAATTCATCCTGATCAAAATTTGAAATTTGGGACCATCGATACCTGGTTAATCTGGAAGCTCACCGCCGGAAAAGTGCATGCAACAGATTATTCCAATGCCTCCCGCACCATGCTTTTCAATATTCATGATAAGACGTGGGACACCGAACTTTGTGACCTACTGGAAGTACCAATAGACATTCTTCCGGATGCAAGAAATTCCTCAGACGATTATGGAGTTGTTTCAGCCCTTTCAGAACTGGATGGGATTCCCATTCGTGGTGTGGCTGGAGATCAGCAAGCTTCTCTATACGGGCAGCAATGTTTTCGGAAGGGAGAGACCAAAAATACCTATGGCACAGGTTGTTTTATCATGATGAATACGGGTTCTGAAGCTATAGAATCAGAGTATGGATTAATCACAACGCTGGCAGCAGACCCTGCAGGCAAACCGTGTTACGCTCTTGAGGGTTCGATTTTTATTGCCGGTGCAGCCATTCAATGGCTCAGGGATGAATTGGGCCTCATCAAAACTGCAGCTGAGAGTGAAGCGGCGGCTTTAGCCGTGACTGATACTGATGGTGTTTATCTGGTACCAGCCTTTACGGGATTAGGTGCACCCTACTGGGATATGGACGCACGGGGAATGCTCACAGGACTCACCCGGGGATCCAATAAGAATCATATCATACGAGCCAGCCTGGAAGCCATGGCTTACCAGACTTACGATGTTATTCAGACTATGGAAAAAGAGACTGAAGTCAACATCACTTCACTTGCGGTAGACGGAGGAGCTACTGAGAATAATTTCCTCATGCAGTTTCAGGCAGATATGCTGCAAATTGAAGTTCAAAGGGTTCAATATGTAGAAACGACGGCTCTTGGGGTGGCCTATTTAGCGGGACTTGGAATTGGGATCTGGGATAAGGAAACATTGACATCCTTCGCTTCCCAGAAGACCATTTTCGCTCCAGAAATAACTGAGAACCAGCGGGATTCTCTGATTGGGGGATGGAACGCTGCAATCAAACAAGCGGTAACAAGATGACTTCATCAACCGGTCCATTCTCACTGGAATATCCAGGCCATACCTTTGTCTTTTTCTCACCACCTCACTGGATAGCACTTCTTATTCTCTTAGGTGTTTTCGGTGCTTTATGGCTAAAGCGAGATTGGTTTGCTTCTCCAAAGATAGATCTACGGACTCGCTGGTTCGTGGCTATTCTACTCCTCAGCCAGGAATTGAGTCTAAATATTTGGCATTTAAGTATCGGAACCTGGGATGCGGGTAGTACTCTACCATTGCACCTGTGTGGTGTTGGAATTGTGTTAGCTGCGTTTCTTTTGATTAATCGTAGCTACTTACTATATGAACTTGTGTATTTCTGGGGTCTGGGCGGAGCCATTCAAGCCCTGTTGACGCCTGATATTGGTGCTTACGGTTATCCACATTATCGCTTTTTCCAATTCTTTGTTTCACATGGAGCCTTAATCTTTGCCAGTCTTTACATGACCTGGATCGGGGGGTTGCGTCCCACTCACCGTTCCATCTGGAAGGTTATGGGAATCACTAACATCTATTTGGTTTTCATTGCAGGATTTAACTACGTCACTGAGGGGAACTATTTATTCATTTGCCACAAGCCAGTAAACGGGTCACTTATTGATGTCCTGGGACCCTGGCCCTTGTACATTCTATCTCTCGAGGTGGTAGCGGTGATTTCTTTCTATGTTTACTACTCCCCTTTCGCGCTGAAGGACCTCATAGAAAAGCATCGATCCAAACCTTCATCAATCCAGTAGGTGGATAGCCTCAAACTTCTTGATTGAGCGTTTCCTCTCCGATAGTTCTTCGGTGTCGGGACTCTGCCTGACAAAATTTACTTTTTCACCCTGATGCAGACTGTTTCTGGCAATAAACCAGGTTGGGAAAGCAGCCGATGTTAAGTGTGCACTCTTCCATTCTGAGCAGGGTACGACAGGTTGAATTCCAGGTTGATGAATGAGATTTTTCTTCTGACGAATATCCAGATAAACCTGCTGTTGATTCAATTCATAATCTCCAAACGATGATGAGCAGGCATGGGTGAGGACCGAGCTTTCAACATGAAGCCCTGATCGGAAAGCTGCGGTGTAGTACATTTCATCATATGGCAGTATCATCTTATATGTTTGTCCCCGTAACTGCTGGAAAAAGGTGCTTTCAATATTCAAAAATTGCAGTCCATCTCCAACAAACCTCACTCTGTCATAATTGTCATCCAATAAATCTTGTATTCTGGGGAGTACATCTTTACCCAGAATGGTTACCGTCACCATATTTTCATTATGCCCATTTTCGTGAACGGTAATATGATAATTTTCCCAATCATAGTTGATTGGGTATGATAGAGTAGAAAATATTTGTTCATGGATCAACGCCTTCACCTCGCTATTGGAGGCTTGGGATGGGATGTACATTGTGGTTGTGTAAATTTCAGGTGGATACAGCAGTATCCAGATTTCAGTATCAGAATTATGAACCTTTGCATGATTAAGAATAGCCTGGATGCGCAAATTCATGGCTGCATCTCCAGGAGCCCGCCTATATGTCATTTCACTTCCGGAGGTTCCGTGTGGCTTCACGTAAAGGAAGAGTTCAGTTTTGTCCTTTAGATAAGTGAAAAATAAGCGGGCTTTGGATTTTTGTACATGATTCATAAGACTTTCCCATGTTTTGTATGCTCATAACAGGGTTGTATTTGGTGCATTCAATTGTGTTTTTGATTTGATTAAAAATAATATTTCTCGTTGTTTTGGCAAGTACTATTTATGCATATTTTAATAATATATTAAATATATAGTATTTATTGGATATTCGGATACATAATCCTGAGGGATGCCAATATTACCACTCCCAGTAATTGTCATTGTAGACAGCATGACTGCTGAATAATTTTGATCATGCCAAATGAGAAAAATACGGACTGTCAATCCGCAAGACCTTATCGTCTGGAAAACACTATTCAGAACTATGCCTGGGGCACACGGAACCATGAAGCTTATATCGCAAAGCTGCTCGGGATCAATCCGGAACCTGGTCAGGCTTATGCTGAATTATGGATGGGAGTTCACCCAAATGCACCTTCATCCATTATTGACCTTGAAGAAGGTCCTCTGAGTCTTGCCAAGTGGATTTCGGAGAGACCACAGGAAAGAATATCAGGAGGTGGGAGACAAACCGCTCTACCCTATCTCTTTAAGGTGCTGTCTGCTGGAGAAGCTCTAAGTATTCAAGCTCACCCAAACAAACTTCAGGCTGAAAGTCTACACCAGCTCGATCCGGAGCACTATCCCGATGATAATCACAAGCCAGAGATTGCCGTTGCTATTGATCATCTAGATGCACTCGTTGGATTTATCTCTGATCAGGAATTTTTTGTTCTCTTGGAAACTTACCCTGAACTCAAATCATTGATAAATCGTAATTCCGAACCCACTGCAAATCTCAAAGAAGGCGTTCAAGTGCTGTTTCATGTTGAGGAGCATGACGAGAAATCAATTGCCCTCACAACAAACCAGATTCAACAACGCCTCAGCCAAAAAAACAACCCTGATGAAACTGAGATACTATTCCTTGACCAGTTTGAGAAGCGCGGACCTGAGGATATTGGGCTTCTGTTTATATTTTTGTTGAATAGAGTCAAACTGGGGCCTGGTGAAGCTGTTTTTCTAGCTCCGGGTGTCCCCCATGCCTACTTAAAGGGCAATATCATTGAGTGTATGGCAAATTCTGACAATGTCGTTCGACTGGGATTGACGAGAAAGTTTTGCGATGCAAAAGCACTCCAAGATATACTTGTCTATGATGGCGGTTCTGATTTCAGAGTCACCCAATCCAGGCAGGGTCATCTGAGTGAGTATGCTTCGCCTGTATCTGAGTTCAGAATAAAATCACTGGACCTCGCTGAGGGACAATCTGAATTATTCACATCGCGAACCAGTCTGACCATGTTTTTGATTGTAGAGGGTGAGCTCAGCTTACATTGGGGTGGGGAAAACAACTCCTGTACCTGTATATTGAAACAGGGTCACTCGTTTATCACACCAGCAAATCTAAGTGAATTCGATATGCTAGCTCGCTTAGATTCGAAACTTTATCTGGTTGAAATTCCTTAGATCTTAATTAGGTAGCCTTGGCTTGAATCCTGAATTTGTCTGATACAATGGTGGGTTTCACACTGGCCCAGCGTAACATGAGATTTACTGACTCGCTCATATCGTCCAATTTAATTGGATCAAGATAGGCAGTCACCTGCACAAAATAATCTTGCTCACCTGACAGATTTTCGGTATTCACAATAACAAGATTGGTCACAGAAATATATGTATCTTTTGCAGCCTCAATGGTAAAGAACCGCTCCAACTCGCGGCTTTCTGAGTTAACCAGATAATAGCTCTCTGTCTCCTCGTCAAAACGAAAACCATTTACGACTTCTTTCATCTGGATTGGTTTGGCTACGCCAGGAGCAAAGAGTTCAAAGCGAAAATGGAGGGTAATATTTTCTCCGGAGAGCAACACATCATCCAGGGTCTCAGTAAATGAATCCGCTAGTTTAGTACTGCACACAATCTCATGTTTTACACCAGAGTATTGAAGATCAAGCCCTTCAAACCATGGATTTGAGGTAACCACAGATGACAGAAATAGTTGGGTAACTGCAATGAGGGAAGCATTAAAAGTCTGTGTTAAGAATTCAAACATGGTACATCAAGAATTGCCCATGACCAGACCAACTGCCGTGACAACCATGGTGAGTGTCATAACCAATATGGTAGTAACTCCATAGCTAAGGAGCAGCAACACCATCTTCGAAGTAGTTTTGGCATAGGATTGCTCATAAAATTGTTTCATGGCGATGTATAAGTATATCAAACTTAAAATTATCACAAGCCACATGGTCAGCTTAAAGTCCAAAATGATGGTAAAAATAAGGAGGCTGAAAATAAAGGCGTGGACGTGGAGGCTGAAAACAAGATGCTCAATGTAGAGTTTTTTCCTGCGCCAGTAGAGCACCTTGAGTTGAAGCGCTGCCACGGGGAGTAGCAGAAACATCATTTTAGCAAAATTATCGCTAAAATTGGACAGAAAATCACCCTGATTTACATCGTATTGACCCCCTCCTAAAGGCAATTGCATACCAGACTGGGAACTGTCAGGATCCGCGGCTACCAAACCAGATCCATCATAACTCAAAGCGTCATTGGTCAATGAATTCTGCTTCGATTCGAGGGCATTTTCCAATGCATTATCAAGATCACCAGTTTCAGTAATTTCCTTAAAGAATTCATTGTTCTGAACGCTTGGAAGGAGGGTGTTCAAAGTTAGTGAGAGGAAAAAAAGAACACTGGCTACCAGATAAATTCGAACTGGTGGCAGATACCTGACTCTTCGACCCTTCACATACTCAGTGGTCAAGAACCCAGGTTTGGTGAAAAGAAGTCTCAGAGTTCTCAATACACGAGAATCAACATCAAGCAGTTCTTCCAAAAAAACTGAGAAAAAGTCCTTAAAAGTGAGGTTGTATTCCTTGTTTTTCTGTCCGCATTCCGGACAAAATTGTGAGCTTAGGGGCGAGCCACAGTTTAGACATTCCGTACGTTGCGGTATTCTTGGCTTTTGTTTGCTCATAACTAAAGTCTAAATTTAGATGGAAATCTGGACAGGGTAAGTCTTTTTTCATATTAGCAACTATTAATGGAGATAATCGAAATTTTACCGCACCTTGAAATACGTTCTGAAGCAGTTGAACTCAATATGGTCAATTCACTTGAAAGGATGATATTTGGTAAAGCCAGGGCTACTGAATCAAGGTTGGAGAAGATTCGGCAACAGAATGCGCTGCTTTTAATCGCTTATGATGGTGATAGTCCAATTGGTTTTAAACTGGGATATATGATAGAAGGTGCTCAAACTTTCTTTTCCTGGTTAGGCGGAGTGCATGAAGACTATCGTCGACAGGGAATAGCTCAAGCCCTTCTGGATTTTCAGGAGCATCAGGTTAAAACAATGGGAATTGCTATCATATATTTTACAAGCTTCGATCGTTTTCCAGAAATGATTCAGCTCGGTAAGAAAAATAACTATATCCTGGTTAAGACCGCTTTGGATGGTGGAGAGAAAAAATACTGGTTCGAGAAGCAACTTCTCTAGTTCAGATTTTACTAAATATCACCTGGATTCAGAGTCATTTCATACTTCTCAGTTTTAACTGTTGGGTTAGTTTAAAGGCATCGCACTGAGGAGAGTTGGGTTATGTTAAATATGAATAGAAACAATATCATCAGATCAATTTTACTAATAGTAATCATGCTTTCACCGTTGATTGCTCAGTCACAATCAAAAGATGCTGACGTTCGAGCTCTCCACCGTGAGATAGATAAACTCAGTGAGATGGTGACAAAGCTGAAAGCAGAACAGGCCAGATCTTACAGCATAGAAGCTGAAATTAAATCGCCCAGTGCTGGCTTTAACAAGCGTGATAGCCTAAGATTGGTTCGTTTGAAGAAAAAACAGGCAGAATCCCGAGTTAGAATTGATCAAATCACCTTAGACATTATTAAAATCAGCAAACGATTAGAAGATCCCGGTAAGCGCTATGCTCTGGCAAAACGGATGCAGCAACCCAAGGTGGTCCAAAAAGTACCCCGTCCTAAAGGAGAGCCTGATTCAACAGAAGTTCCACAAGTGGTCACTGCCCGCTCAATAGATTTAGCCTCAGTAAAATTGGTTCGTAAGGGCAAATCCTTAGACCAGGCTCGCCTCCTAACCATCGACGCCCTTAGCAATGGACAGGTTCTGAAATTCTATCAGAATTTGGATAAAAATGCACGCTACGAGTTGTATGATATTGCGGACGAAATAGTAAGATCTGATAAAATTGAACTCGTTGATGCCCGTCGATCAGCTATTTATTTCTTTCTGTTCACCAAGTGATTTCCAGACTCTCCAGCATAATTGTAATTGCCCTGCTCATCGGTGGATGCAGTGGTGGCAAAATCTCCTACTACAAGAAAGGTGATACTCACACTCGTGAGTTTCTGAATCACGTCAAAGAGCGCAACTCAATACGAGGTGATTACTTTGAAGTGAAGCGCAATGACAAGGGTCAGATCACCTCAGCCAAATATTATTCATCTGGAAAAAACCTGGTTGAAAAAAGCAACTATACTTACACCCGCAAAGGGCAACTACTGAGGCATCAACAAACAGAATTTTTTGACAATGGTCCACCCAGAATATCACGAGAATGGCATTATGAAAAGGGACGAGTGATAAAACGTGAAGAACAGTGGTTCACCCGGTCTCACACCCTTGAAAAGAAACTGACTATTTATTACGATATGAATCAAAAACCATATCTGGAGGAAACCTGGGGTTTGGGTCGTAAGATTGAAAGTTCAACTGAATACCATTACGACTATGAGCATCGGCTTGACAAATCGCGCCGTAATTTTTTTCTCCCCAGTGGTGAATTACGGGATTATTGGTTAACCATTTATAACGATGAAGTTCAGATTGTTAATGAGGATCATTATCTCCCCGACAATTCGCTCATCGCTTTCTATCGATATAGTTATCACCCAGTTAAGAGTTATCGGGAACATGAGGAAATTTTGGATGAAGATCGCGGCATATTTATTTCTCGCAGGTACAATGAATATGGACAGCTACTCATAGAAGTGGAAAAAGATCGACATTTTGTGCTGATGAAAAAGACTGTATATGAATACAATGATAAGCACCAACCAAAATTAGTTCATGCGTACAACAAGGATGGGAAATTGGTGAAGACTTCAAAATATAAAAAGCCCCGTATTCTGGAAACATACAGGACACCTGGACTTTAGGAGGTTTTAGATGAAGAAGATTTTGGTACCCCTGGCTGAAGGATTCGAGGAAATCGAAGCCATCACCATTATTGATCTTCTGCGTCGAGCCGGAGCAGAAGTTATCATTGCCTCACTGGAAAAACGGAATGTTCAGGGATCCCATGGACTAAAAGTCATAGCCGATACGGTTCTGGATGAAGTCCTCAATGAGGAATTTGAGATGGTTGTACTACCTGGAGGTGTTCCTGGAGCTCCAAATCTCATGGGTGACGCTCGAATTATCAAACTTCTGAAGGATCAAGCCGCAGCCAGTAAGACTTCTGCTGCCATTTGTGCTGCACCAGCAGTCCTGCAGGAAGCTGGTCTCACCCAAGATAAGAAAATTACTTCTCACCCAGCCTGGGCTGAACGTATGACCACTGCTATTCACACTGGAGCACGTGTGGAAACTGCCGAACTCCTGGTAACAGGTCAAGCTGCAGGAAGTGCCATGGAATTTTCTTTCAAACTGATTGAGATCCTCTTCGGGAAAGAAAAAGTCACCGAAATCAATGCAGGGGTTCTGGCAAAACTATAAGCTATTGACTCGCTGTTCTTATGCTGTCGAACCACGCTTCAGCAAGAACCATTGAAAGAATAAATCCACTGGTATGATCTGCGCCTGGTAAAGTGACCAGATCTACACTCAGTCCACCATTAGCCTGCAAAGATGCATAAGCACTTAAGGTATTATCAATTGAAACTGTACTGTCAGCAGTCCCGTGATACAATCTGACAGGTGCTATAGGCCCCCAGTCCAACAAAGTATTCTCTTCCAGGGCTGTCTGGATGGCAACTTCTTGTCCTGCAAAAAAGGCCGTGGTAAAATCTGTTTTAAAAAGAGAATCTATGATGGTAGTAAGCGTATCATTCACATCAGTTAGTTCCTGGGTACCATCATATAGACTCGGTAACATAGATGCATAGGGCTCATTAAAGATATCAGAGAGACGATTCCAGCCGTAGATATCATCATATGCCACCACCACATAGGCCAGAAAGGCTGGAATATCATAAGTATCCCTGCTCAAGAGGTTGCGAGTGGATCCAAGTAGGTCATAGGGACCAGACATGGGGGCAACTGCGGTTACATTAAATTCATCTGAATAATCTGTTTCGATATTTTTATGAGCGGCCATGGTGACGTATCCACCTTCAGAATATCCAGAAAGAAACAGACGATCACTCAAGGTCATTTCATTTTCACATGCATAAGCCTTTGCTGCTCGTATCATATCAATAACCGGGTTAGCTGACAATTGTGCATGCAGATAAGGATGTAATAGTTCAGATTGCCCTAATCCAATGTAGTCTGGAGCAATGACCAAATATCCCTTCATCGCCATTAATAGACCATCAATAGCATAATAAAAATTAACTGACCCAACATCTGTTCTTTTAAGCGTTGTCCCATGTTGGGTACTTAATACATCCAGACTATCTAACCCCACAGGAATGAACATAGTACCTGAAACGATTATGATATTACCATTTTTATCTCGAGTATTGTAGGTGATAGAGTATACATCTGTGGAATAGTCCAACTCATAATTAATTGGGAGATAGGCACTAAGCGCTGCCTGGACTTGTGATGGCGTGATTGTTATTTTTAATTCGGATTGAATGAGAGTACCTGGAAGCCCGGCAGGATTACAGATATTAATTTCCGGCTCATTATTTTGCTCTTTATCGCATGAACTAAGCATCAATAGCATACTTAAAAGTGTGAGAGTGTATCGGTTTTTCATCATATAGAACAACCCTTAGAATTGACTTAAAATTACAAATTCATCATAGCGCGCTTCCAGATCCGATTCCTCCAGATAAGTAATCCCATCCACTGAAAAATCCTGAACACAGAACGAAGCGAGAACGGATCCAAATACCACGGCCAATTTCATGTTATCAAATGAATGATCTTTTGATTGATCAAGATAACCAATAAGGGCACCCACAAAGGTATCACCTGCACCAGTTGGATCCTTGACTTCATCCATCACAAGACCGGGGACACTGAAAATCTGGTTATCATGGAAAAGGAGTGCACCATGTTGACCCTTTTTGATCACCACCCATTCCGGACCCATCGCATGAAGTTTGCTGGCAGCTTTTTTATAGTTGCGCTCTTGTGTAAGCATCCGGGCTTCTTCATCATTAATCACCAGCATATCCACCCGCTTTATCAGGGTCAACAGGTCTTCCAGAGCAGTATCAATCCATAGATTCATGGTATCAAGCACCACGAATGACTCAGCTTCAAGCTGGTCTAGTACATGGTGCTGCAGACCGGGATGGATGTTTGCCAGTAAAACATAGGCTGCATTTTTGTAGACCGCTGGCAAAATTGGGTTGAAGGTTTCGAAAACATTCAATTCGGTAAAGAGTGTCGTTCTGTCATCAAAGTTTTCTGCATAACGTCCCCCCCACCGAAAGGTCTTACCTTCTTCCACAGTCATGCCCTCCAGATTTATCTGGTGATCTTTAAAAAGAGTGACAACCGAGTCCGGAAAATCATTCCCAACTACGCCGACAATATTGGGGTGGGTAAAATAACTGGCGGCGATGGAGCAATAGCTACTGGATCCACCAGGGACCTCGGCGACAGTACCCGTTGGTGTTTCAATGGTATCCAGGGCAAGTGATCCAACAATGATAAGAGACATGAATTTTCCTTATATTTTCAATTTCACTTTTAAGGTCCACAAAATGCTACGCAATCCCCCTCTCGACAATGAATTTCCATTGAGAACCCTGTTTTCTCGTCTAGATTCTCCACATGAAATTGAAGACAATTATCCTACTGATGGCCCTGGTGAGCATGCTGAGTGCTCAAGATTATGAATTTTACAATCAGAAGCTGACTGACAAGCAAAATGAGCAGGCGATTTACCTTGAGAAGAATCTCATGGCAACTTGCTGCTTTGGTGGTCCTGTTTACATGCATGGTAAAAACCAGATGACTGAAGACGCCAAGATAACCATTCGACGTTTGCTGATTGAAGGTAAAAGTACTGATGATGTTTTGGACCATTTCAGAAATTCCATTGATTCCCGCACGAAGCAGCCATACGGTAATCGCATTCTTGCATCTCCCAAAGCCAGTGAAACCGTTGGCAAGGTCTCTTATTGGATGGTAGTACTCTTTAGTCTCATTGGATTGGTAATACTGGGATTAGCATTGAAAAAGTTACAGGCTAAGAAGCAGGATTCTGACCCCAAGATCCAATTGTCAGATGAAACCCTTAATAAAATTGAGTCTGAACTTTCAGATTTAGACTAAGCTTAACTACGCAATTCCGACAGGGATAATGCGTTTAATTTATCTCTAATTAAAGCTGCTTTTTCGTAATCTTCGCTTAGGATTGCCTCTCTCAGATCACGTTCCAGATCAAATCGTAATTCGGCACGATGCGTTATTTCACTCACATTCTCAGCCAGGGTAGGCTCTGATTTATCCATCTGCTCATTTGCAACAGGCATTGAGATGGACGCCTCCTCAAAAACTTCCTTGGAAACTTTGATTGGAACTCTGGCTCGCAAGGCCAGGGCAATGGCATCACTGGGCCGGGCATCAATTTTTTCAATGCCCTGATCATTTTTCACATTCAATTCGGCGTAAAAGGTTCCCTCTTTCAATTTTTGAATGACAACACTATCCAAGCCCTCAGTCATATTGGTGATGACCTGAGATAAAAGATCATGTGTCATGGGACGATCAAGATTGATCTGCTCAAGAGCCAGAGCAATAGCCTGGGCTTCGAACTGTCCCACCACGATGGGTAGACTACGTTCATCATCATCCCTTGTTTGGAGAAACAGGGTATAACCCGGAGCCGCAGCCTGGGCAAAGAAGAGGATATTCTTGACTATTACTTCAATCATTTCATCACCGGGATAAACTTAGCGCCAAAAACAGTAGAATGTCAAACACTGACAGTACAAATATGACCTTTGTGGTCAACTTGTGATCTTTAACACTTCTTGGCAAAAGTGAGAGGGATTAGATGGTAGATAATATCAATTTTGTCGGTTGAGAATGATGTCTGATAAGACCTTAAGCATAGCGGTGTTTTTAAATAGAGACGAACTTAAAAGTGAGTCCGCCTCAGAAATCCAGGACGCAATCAAATCTTGAGCGCGTTGAATAGTCCCATGATCAATCATCCATTGCTTTACCTGGTCTCGATGATGTTCAGCCAACTGGCCGCCATTTTGAACATTTTGCCACTCTTTCAACTCACTTTGAGTCAGCCTGCTTTTCAAATCGATCCAGATCCAGGTTTTTTTTTCGTTCAGGACATCACTACCCAGACTTTTGCCCATGGTAGCTGATGAGGAGGTCACTTCCAGAAGATCGTCCTGCATCTGAAAGGCTCTTCCAAGAAGAACCCCAAATCGTGAAAGGGCTTCGATGGCGGCATCGCTTCCACCACCCATAATGCCCCCAAGATGGCAGGCTAGCCTGATGAGAGCACCTGTCTTGAGGTCAATCATCATCTCATATTGCTGAGGCTCAACATGGTCACTGTTCTCAAATTCCATGTCCCAACCTTGACCTCTACATACATCCATGGCTCCATCATTAAAGGCACGGAAGACGCGGGTGAATTTTGATTCCTCAATATCGGCAAGGAGCTGGTAGACATAGATAAGCAATGTGTCACCACTTAAGAGGGCTCGGTTGTCACCAAATGCTTTGTGGAGGGTCGGAATTCCTCGTCTGAGTTCATCACCATCCATGATGTCATCATGAATGAGCGTAAATGTATGAAAAATTTCCAGAGCAGCTCCAACGGCAACTGCATCGTGCCAGTCACCACCAACTGCTTCTGCAGCAGCCAGACATAGCGCTGGTCGAAGCATCTTGCCTTCAGACCTGAGTGCGTATTTCATAGGCTCAGAGAGATAATCGGGTTCAGTATCGAAACTTGGATTATGGAGATGTTGGGATATAGCTATCCGCCATGCTTCAATTCTAGCTTTTACATCAGTATCCATAATTCCCTTCTTGATGTCTTCCAGATGCCCACTGATCAGTCAATTTTGTGCAAAAGACTGTGATTCCCAATCAATTCATCAATCTTGCTGACTCCAATGCCAAACATAGCCATTTCCAAAGTTTTCTTCCAGACCAGCAATTGTTCTATGAGCTTATCTGTATCGGTAGTCATGGCCTGTTTCAGCAATGCGCTGGCTATTCCGCCCATATTCGCGCCCAGAGCAATCGATTTTGCCAGATCGAGTGGTCGTTTTAGCCCACCGCTGGCAATGACACACAGATCTGTTTCCAGGTTTTCCATTACCTCAGCAGTTGGCTCACCCCAGTTAGCAAATTCATGGGCGGTTTGTTTCAATACCGATTGATCTTCTGATAAACGTGCCCGTTCAATGGATATCCAATTACTGCCACCTGCTCCTGCAATATCAATAGTCTCTACACCAACTCCTTGAAGCTTCTGAATGACTTCAATGGAAAGGCCCTGCCCCACTTCTTTTATGATAAGGGGCAGCGGAAATTCACGCACCCATGTCTTTATAGCATTCAACGCACCCTTGAACTGAGTATCCCCTTCAGGCTGAAAAGCCTCCTGGAGGGGATTCAGATGAATAATCAGCGCATTTGCCTGTAAGTCATGGCAAAATGTGGCAACCCTGTCCATAGACTGAGAACCCATAATCTGGGCAATTCCCAGATTAGCCATGATAACGGCTGTGGGTGCCTTTTCTCTGGCAATCAAAAAGCTGTCACGAACCTTTTCATTTTCAAGTGCTGCTCGGATGCTGCCCAAACCCAGAGCACAACCAACAGACTCAGCGGCTGTTGCCAGGTTCGAATTAAAGTTGAAACTCTCCTCAACCCCGCCGCTCATTGAGCTGATCAGCAAGGGGAACTGGAGTTCCTTACCTAAAAATGTTGTACGTGTGTCTATCTCATTGAGGTTTATTTCAGGGAGCGCATTATGAATGAATCTCCAGCGATCAAACCCGGCTGAAATCGAAAAATTTAAAGCCTCATTTTGAGCGAGAATCAGATGATCTCGCTTGCGTTGCTCAGTGTCCCTCGTCAAGGCGAACCTCGCCAAACTCCCCGATTTTATTCATAACTAAAGTTTGAATCTCTTCCATGCGCTCGGAGGTTTTTGCTTCAAATCTTACTACCAGGACGGGTTGAGTATTTGATGCTCTCACCAGACCCCATCCATCTCCAAATCGAATGCGCACACCATCCACATCGATGCAATCATAGTTCTCTTTGAAATAATTGGCTGCCTTCTCTGCGATTTCAAATTTCTCGGAGTCTGAATTACAGGTTAGTCTGATCTCTGGGGTTGAATAGTACTTTGGTAATTCATCCACCATTTCAGAGAGGGGACGATTGCTCTTAGATAGAAGTTCAAGCATGCGACCACCATTGTAGATGGCATCATCAAAACCAAAATATCTATCGGCAAAGAAGAGGTGACCACTCATCTCTCCAGAGAAGGGTGAGTTGAGC
Source organism: Fidelibacterota bacterium (assembly GCA_013202495.1). GTDB lineage: Bacteria > Fidelibacterota > UBA8477 > UBA8477 > JABMPR01 > JABMPR01. The sequence continues at coordinate 21,506 of JABMQQ010000005.1, forward strand.
TTTTTCATGTGAGATTTGATATGTGAATGGCCTGTTTTATACATTACTGGAGTTCCACCGAACTCTAGAATTTTTTCCTCAAGCGCCTGTGAGCATTTCACATCAAAAATAATTTTATCGTCTTTGGATTTAATGATGTCTTGAGCAAAAAGGATCATCTGATAGTCAGCCCAGACGACCTGGCCTTTTTCATCGATCACGCCCAGACGATCGGCGTCACCATCGAAGGCAATACCTACATCATAGCCACCACGTTTCACTTCATCCTGAATATCTTTCAGATTGGCGGGAACGGTTGGATCAGGATGATGATTTGGGAAGGTTCCATCAACATCGCAATACAAGGCGGTGACTTCGCAACCCATTCTCTCATATACTTCCGGAGCGCAAAGTGCACCTGCTGCATTTCCTGCATCCACAACGATACGCATGGGTCGTTTGAGATCAATACCCCTAACAACTGTATCCATATACTCTGGTAACAGGTCATAGTCTGAAGCGGTACCTTGCCCCGCTTCAAAGTCATCACTTTTAATGAGGGTGAGCATGTCCTGGATATCCTGACCAAAAAAGGCGAGCTGATTAAAGGTCAATTTGAATCCATTAAACTCTGGTGGGTTATGAGAGCCCGTTATCTGACAGGCACCATCCACATCCTCAAAATGAAATACACTAAAATAGTTTCCTGGAGTAGGAAGAATGCCAATATCCATGACATCAATGCCAGTAGATAGTGCACCAGCCTTAAAATATTCTTTTAGTTGCGGGGTTGTGAGTCTCACATCTCCTGAGAGAGTAATTTTCTTTCCACCGCGGCGCTTTACGATTGATGCGAAGGCACGTCCTAGAGCTACAACGACTTCCTCAGGAAAATCTACTGCTACTTCCCCGCGGATATCATACTCTCTAAAAATAAAATCATTTACATTCATGTATCTATTCTCCTAAGACCACTATTTGCTTGGGGTCTGTGTTTTTTCGAGTTCATCAACAGCCTGGCGAACGTTGCCATCGAAGCGATCCAAATATAGTCGGCTTTCATCTGCGGATGCATGGCTTTTATGCATAACCAGAGCCACCTTGACATAGTTATCTGATTTGATAAGCAGATCAGTTGCTTCTTCATAGCTGCAAGAGGTTATAGTGGACACAATGCGCCGTGCTCTATCTTCCAACTTGATATTGGTAGCCTTCAAATCTACCATGAGATTCTCGTAGACTTTACCCCGTTTAACCATGGCTGCGGTCGTAATCATATTGAGGACCAGCTTGGTAGCCGTCCCTGATTTCATGCGTGTTGATCCAGTGATCACTTCTGGTCCTACCGGCACAGAGATGAGAACGTCAACATCTATCTCGATATGGTTTCTGTCTGCACAGGTGAACAATACTGTAGCTGCTCCCAATTCTCGTCCACGCTTCAGGGCACCTAGCACGTATGGAGTGACTCCACTTGTAGCAATACCCATGACGACATCATTTTCCGTGACTGCAAGATCATCAACGAGTTTCCGACCATCTTCTGGAAAATCTTCAGCTCCTTCCACAGCAGTACGTAAGGCAGTATCTCCACCTGCGATGAAGCCTTGAACTCTTTCTGGGCTGGCATTGAAAGTGGGTGGAATTTCGGAGGCATCTAAGACGCCAAGTCTTCCTGAAGTCCCTGCTCCCACATATATCAGACGTCCATCATTCTGAAAGGCATGATCAACCAATTCAGTTGCCTGAGTAATATCATTCATTTGCTCAGCGACCTGGCCAGCGATGATCTGGTCTTCGCGGTTAATGATTTCAAGGATTTCACGAATCGAAGACGAATCCAGCTTCATACTCTCCGGGTTGCGTTGCTCTGTTAAAAGGTTGCCTAATTTCGATGTCATTATCTTAATGCTCCCACCCTATAAATCTTTTCCATAATAGCCTGACTTTGCTAGCTCTGGCAGTCAATCACGTATTTAATATCTCCTGCGTCACCTGATTGAAGTCCACTCTCAACTCGGCGGCAATTATACATTGGAAGATGTTTGTAAACCAAATGATATCAACCCTGGATACGCCTGCATATAAAGCACCCCGAACATGAGCCCGAAACTGATTGATCATCCCCGATGTCATCAGTGAAGCAAGAACTGATATTTCCCGTTCCTGGAGGGGAAGTCCAGAACGGGACAGGACGCGACCATAACCATCTTCAATCATCCACCTTGTTAAATCCGGGTGCAACTCATCCATGACCTTTTTCAGTTTTGAATGATACTTACCATAGATGATTTGACTGGTCTCTTCACCAGCTTGTCTATGATCCTCCACATGTTTGGCACCATGCTTTACTGGAAAATGGAGTCTCAATTGTTTGAGAGCCTCAATAGTTTTAGGAAATCCAGCAAAGAGCAGTGTCTGCAGGATAGCCTCTTCAATCGCCTCCTCATCCAGAACATCAGAACAGACTGGTATCCAGGCATTTAACATGGCCTGATCATTTAGTGTCGTAGCCGTCACAAGGACTCCCAGGAGAAACATTTTCTTACGCTCAGAATTCTTGAGTTCTTTCCAGCAATGGGTAAGTTGAGTTTCGCAGGCAGAATATCTGGTTGAGAATACCATAGGCTTATAGGATAATCGTGTTGGAGCCTGATGAAACTCGAATTTTAAATATCTGCCAAATAATGGGTCTGGTATTGGAGTCTTGATGATCAATTTTTCAACATATCTTGCTGTTTGAAGATGTTAGCAATGCCCAAGACCAACCTATGGTTCAAGCTTGAATCGAATTATATTATTTGTATGTTGAACGTGAAAATGAGTACCAACCTTCAAGACTATAGCCCCACTTAATGATCGAGATCATTCTCGCCGTTATTGGCCTTATTCTCAGCTTCATTTTTGCCGGAGCAGAAATTGCGTTGCTCTCGTCAAACCGACTTCAACTTGAGGTCTGGGAAAGGCGTGAGGTACGCGGTGCCAAGTCAGCCATGAAGGCCAGTCGCAACCCGGAACAATTTCTCACAGCCACACTGGTTGGGAATAATATTGCCAATATTCTGACCACGTCATTCTCCACGGTGATGCTGATCCAGGTAATCCCGAATGAGTGGATCATTTTGCTGATCATTTCCGTCAGTGTTCTTATCTTTGGTGAAATTATACCTAAAACACTCTTTCGAGAATTCCCCAACGCCTCCATGTTATTTTTTGGGCGTTTTGTCAAAATATTTGAGGTGATTCTCTATCCCCTAACCATTTTGCTACGTCTTTATCGGAAAGTAATTCTGAGAAGTGATGATGTTGAAAGTCAAACCAATCTGGACTCAGAGGAGCTGCATCTCCTATTCAATGATCCCAGAGAGGAGAGCGGTGTAGATGTCCATGAGCGTCAAACCATTGCTCGCATATTCACCTTTAAAAATACCTCAATCAGCGAAGTGATGACACCTCGTCCTGATATGACTTCAGTATCCATTGATAGTAGTATGGAAGAGGTTGAATCGGCCTTTATGGAATCAGGATATTCCAAACTTCCCGTGTATGAAGAAACTGCTGATGATATTAAAGGTATTGTTTTCCTCCATGACATTTTCAGGGGAGCTACCGAGCTCCGCGAGGTTATGCGTGAAGTCTATTTTGTCCCGGAAACCAAAGCTGCAGATGAATTGCTGGGTGAAATGCAGACCAAGAGTCTATCAATTGCAATCGTGATTGATGAATATGGCGGCACTGCCGGTCTTGTCACTATGGAAGATTTATCTGAAGAGTTATTTGGCGAATTTACAGATGCCTTTGATGAAGAAGATTCAGCAGTCCAGCAACTTGATAAGGGTCTGCTCATCAAAGGAAATACCGAGATAGATCTTCTGAATGAGCAGCATGATTTTGCCATTCCCCCTGGTGAATATGAAACGTTGGCTGGATTTCTCATTGAGAGCCTCGGGCATATCCCTCAAAAGAATGAACAGTTTTTAACAGAAACCCACCGCTATGTTATCTCATCTTCAACTGCAACACGTATTGAAACTATATTTGTTCAGGAGCGCTAATTAGCGATCACTTTTGGGCTTAATTACCCTCATAGATCGATATCTGATCCGAGCATTTTTTTCTACCATGTGGACCGTCCTTGTTGGTCTTGTGGGTATTTTCACCATTGCTGATTTTGTTGAAAAGATTGACAATTTTGTAGACGCTGGGGCTGGGGCTAACCTCATGCTGGTATATTATGGCTACAGTCTGCCCTACTTTATTGATATGGCCCTGCCCATGAGTATGCTTCTGGCTACGGTTTTTTCACTGGGAACCCTCAACAAGAACTATGAAATTGCAGCCATGCGCGCTTCAGGGATCAGCATGCTCCGTATTGCGCGTCCCTTACTCCTCCTTGGTCTATTCTTCACCATGTTCCAGTTTATCTTTCAAAATCTGGTGGTCATGCCTTTCAATCATCAGCAGAAAGAGATTACTCGTAATATTTTAAAACCGAAGAAAAGTCCCAGGAAAATGAAGGAAGTCGTTCGCCAGGATGTTAATGGCAATATCATGGTCATCAAATCTTACGACGTCCCCAACAGTAAGTGTACGGATGTTTCTATCCTGGCATATCAGGACTCCGGGATTACGGAGCGATGGGATTATGCCAGGCTGGAGTGGGTTGATTCTCTGCAAACCTGGAATAAAACAGAAGGATTGAATCGCCGCTTTGATGCTGCTGGAAAATTATTGTTTTCAGAGATGAACCTCAGCGATGAGCTACCTATCACCCTGACACCAGCTGATATTGTCAAGGAACAGATCAGACCCAATGAAATGAATGTTTTTCAACTTGTAGATTTTATTGAGAAGAAAAAACTTCTGGGGCTAAACCCTCACCGTTGGGTGGTGGATTTCCACTTTAAACTGGCATTCGTGATGACTGGTTTTATTGTGATTTTTCTGGGGATCAGTTTTGCCCTACAGGGGACAAGGGAGAATCTGGCTGTGGGTGTGGGCAAGAGTGTAATAGCACTCTTTATATATTATATCCTGCTAATCGGTGGGCAGAAAATCGGCTACAATAGTTCGATGCATCCAGCTTTCGCGGTCTGGTTTGGAAATGTAGTTCTTTTTATTGCTGGGGGATGGCTGTTTTATCAGACAGCTAAAAAATAGATTTTATTTTAAAATTTGCAGATACTCTCACTCTGCATCCAAAGGATTACCTCTTAAATTGAAAACTGAGCCCAAATTCAATGCCCTCGGCATTAGCAAAAGACATCCCACCCAATAATTTTAGAGCAAGGTCTGCATCAAACCAGATGAGGTGAACTCCTGCGCCGATTGATGCTTCGCTCCCATAGGGACCACCAAAGGCCATGCCTGATCTGATGGGAACCATGCCAAAGCGGATCCATTCTGCTGCAAGGGCTAATCTCCAGGATCGATCAGCGAAGTAATAGTCATCTAAGCCAGCAGAAAGATCAGCCATGATGATGAAGTCATTCTTGTATTGGTAACTGCCCCCGAGGCGAAACACGGCTGGATAGTTCATACGTATGCTATCTGGTCTGGGAACGTTTGCCTCATCAAATTTGAAGAGACTATCAGTATCAGCAAGGGCACCAGTCACATTCACACCCTCTATTTCCATAGAGTATAAGGTGCTGGCTGAGAAGGTTGTACTATCGCTGGAAATCTGCAACAGGTCACGCACAGGAACGAGACCTTCTATAAGTCCAATATTCTTAGCTATGAAATTCTTATCATTACCCCAATTGATGAATCCAATCACATTATTGATGGCGAATCCAAACTGCCAATTGTTGATCTTGCGTGTGTTAAAACCAAGATCAACAGCCAGACCATTCCCACCAATTGCTCGGGTATATCGATAAAAACCATCAGACTCTAGCCCTGTGGGCCGAGTACTGAAGGCACCACCAGAAGAATCCACACCGGCAAAGCCAATCCCGGCTAAATATTTAACGGTGGCCCCCACATTATATTTTTCAAAAGGGATGGCGAACGAAAAACCAAAGTTGGTCACCATAAGAATATCCTGGCGGAGAGATAAATCAAAAGATTTACCTATCTGATTACCTTCCATGACCATTTCAAACAAGCCATAGGGTAAGGAGTTCTGCATGTAATACTCAATACCAGATGTGAAGGCATAATTTCCAAGTGAAACGTTCAATACTGGAATGGGAACACTTACGCCAAGACCAAATGCTAACCCATCTTCAGAGAGTTCAGATAGTAGAAATTCTTTATGGGTCTTCTCGCTCCCCAGCATCTTCTTTTCAAGATCAAAAGGATTGCCATCCTTATCACCTGAGAAATATTGATTAAAAAGGGCGAGGGACATAAAATTGTTGAAAGCTGTAATTTTGAAATCCAGAAGATCCGCGCTAAAAGTTAGATCCTCTGTATATCCCAGGTTTGCAGGATTATATCCAATGGCAGAGATGCCCCTTGAGGATACTGTATATGCGTTGCAAAGCCCAAGTCCTCTAGCATCGATATGCGCCTGTCCATATCCAGAAGCGATCAGCACCAGGGTGCTAATGAGTATGGGGATTAACCTTCTCATTGAGTGGTGTCCTCCTCAGCGCTACTAAACATGGGGCCGGAATTCAAAATGAATTGCATAAATGCGGTAACATCAATTCCAGCAGAGAATGGTAGCAGGGCGGGATTGGGTGTCTCTTCCAGAATGAATTTTGTAGCGATATAATGATCCTTGGGCTCCACAAGCCAACCCAATTCACCATAAGATGTCACATCTTGAATAAGCCACAATTCAGTACCGCTACTATTCAAGGTCAAATTATAGAGAGAATCAGGGACTGTAGGCGCATCCAACTCCACAAAAGCCAGCGCCGAAGCAACATCTGCAAATCCAGAATCAGATCTGGCCAGCATGAAAGTATCCAAGAAGGCATATTTTTTATGCTTCAGGGTGCCGTAGGTAGAATCACCTTCCATATCTGCCAAATTGAAATCTGCTGAATAACTAAATTGACCTGAACCTTCCATACCCGGAATCACCAGACCTGTATTTGGATCGGCGATACCTGCAGGAATTTCAAGCTGAAGTGTCTTCACTAGGGGATGCATAATGAGGGTGTCCAGGTTCAAATCAAGTGTATCTGCCGAGCCATCGTCATCCAGGTCAGCCGAAACCAGCACTCGGTTTTCCAATGAGCTATAGAATGGAAAGTATTGAATATCGGAAACCAGAATTTCCAATCCGAAGCCAAGTCCAATATCACTAAAAATGATGGTGTTAATGGTGGAACTAAGCAGCATATCAGAATCATCTGGAACACCATTGGCTCCTACTAATTGCTTGATAGTACTGGAATCCAAGGCAGCCATTTTTGAAAAGGTCGGAGGCATAAATTCAACTCCTCCTGAAGCAATGGTCAGATAAAATGGAATTTCAAAGCGCCAGGTTCCTGATATCTCGGCCCCGGCTGTAATCGATGTAAGCCCATCAGGTGAAATGCTGGCATCGCCGCCCACCGAAACAATATCAGGCATCATAGCCATTAAATTGACAATGTTGTTATCTGCGGCGAAGTGTTGGACAATAGTTGCATCATCAGCAACGGTTCGTCGGACATATTCACGACTTATGCGAATCTCTGTAGATACTGGTTCATCGGGAGACCCTGATTGGAAGGTTACCGAATCCGGATCAAGCGCCACAACAATACTGTCCCCATCTCTGAAGCCCTTCACCTCTAAACCCAAGCCTGGCGAAACACCAAATTCGTTTTCCATAGTGATGGCGAGAATAGCCTCTCCGAATGTGATTCCACCAACGAGTCCTGGTAAACTCAGAGGCTGCTCCTGATCGCTCAATCCAAAATTTATATCAAAGAGTCCAACCAGATCCTGTATTCTCAGTGATGTCATTAGCACATTAACATCAATGGCCATTTCATCTGGTGGTGGATAAGGTATGGTGGTTGGACCTCCATCTGAGCTAAATTGTATTTCTGTCTCAATCAACAATGAATCTAGTGGAGTATCATCCCCTGTAAGATTACTTAGTAAATGACCATCCAAGACTACAACGGTATCTCTCGTTTCTCCATCAGGCAATGCGAAGGTTATTACTTCGTAACTTCCTGCATCCAAACTGTCTTGATGCTCATAAAAGTTCCTGAGTTTGATCCGCAAAATATCAATATCCAAACCCATTTGATTTTCCAACGAAATGCTCAGACGATTGGTATCAGCATGATCCACATCGTCCTTAAAAGTCGCCTTAACGATCTGAATGCTGAAAGCCGCATCTGGTGAGGTAGTATTCATATCCTGGTATATGGACATGGTGGTATCACGCATATTTAGCTGGATACTTTCGAAGCCATCTATATCTAATGAAAAATTATAGTGAAAGAATGGATTCACATCTTCAGGAAAAAAGAGAGTATCTCCATTAGAAGCATTGATCGTTCCTCCAAATTCAAAAATGAGACTATCGTAAACTGCTACACCATCCAGCGATGACACCAGGGTGCTGTCCTCACCTTCGGTCATGTACTGGGATATGTCCTCAAAGAAGTGGTTATGAAGTGTGTCAATGGTCCCATCTGCTCGTTTTGTGTAGACAACGAGACCCGTATTTGATGAGGTTAACGGCATTTGGCTGTTTATTGTGGAACTAATAGATCCCGTCGATATGGTAACTGACTCGAATCCTTCAATGGGTACATCTGATGGCAGTGTAGATGGATCCGGTAATAGAGCAAAAGCCTGGCGAATACCAGGTAATTGTGCCTCATCTACTTCAATAGTGGCTGTCATTTCATAGGTGTAAGAGGAATCAACAATAAATGCAGGAGGTGGAGTCGGACATGCTTGAGGGTTATCTCCGCTACCATCAGAAGAAGGAATTCGAGCTACAATGGTTCGTGTATACCCCGGTATAGAAACATCTGCATCAGAGTTTATGTTTGAGTCTGCAGATCCAAACGTGAAAGATATGCTCTCAGAACGAGTGGCTAGTATGTCATCACAGGCGGCATCTGGGATATTGCTGATAAATATATCCGGCATTTCAAACCCCATTGCTGCCATAGTGATTACTGTATCGATGGGTCCCATATGAATCCCTGTATCCAGAGCTGCAGGGAGCAGTGATCCGATATCTATGGGGCCAACACCCAAAGCCATGGGATCCTGGCGGGGAATGACAAACATATCCTCGGGAAGTGTTATAGGCGGCAAGTCATTTTCAAGGGTGATATACAGACCACCGGGATAATCAGCCAGGGTATCAGGTAGTAAAATATCCATGATCCCATCACCATCTGTATCTACGGAATCGCCATAAACCTTAATGGTTCCCGTCGTATCAGATGAGAGCAAACCATCAAATGGATAGTTTTCAGAAACTAAGGGAATGGTCAGCGTCATTTGCCAGGTTGGCAACACCACCTTGGTGGGAAGTCCAAAATCACATTGCAGTACAAGAATGCCCCACACTGTGGCCAGTACTAATCCTGCTGACCGTCCTTTAAATTTATGAAATTTGATTAGAATAACCTTTTCTAGTACCTGTAATGTTCCGGTTTAAAAGGACCTTCTTTTTTGATACCCAGATATTCTGCCTGATCTTCAGAAAGTGTGGTCAGCCTGGCATCAAGATGAGCGAGGTGCAGTCTGGCCACTTCCTCATCAAGCTCCTTGGAAAGTACTTGAACTCCATCAGCAACACTACCCTCATACAAGGCCATCTGAGCCAATACCTGATTGGTAAATGACGTAGACATCACAAAGGATGAGTGACCTGTGGCATTACCAAGATTTACCAGGCGTCCCCGGGAAAGCAGCACGATTGCTTTGCCATCAGGAAACTCAAATTTATCAACCTGAGGTTTGATATTGGTTTCAGTGATACCAGCGTGGTTCTCTAACCAGGCCACATCAATCTCATGATCAAAGTGACCAATGTTGGCCAGGATAGCATTATCCTTCATCTTTTCCATGTGTTCACCGCGGATCACATCTTTACAACCAGTGGTGGTAACAAAGATATCACCGAACGCTGCAGCTTCTTCCATGGTAACCACAGACAAGCCTTCCATGGCGGCCTGCAGGGCACAGATGGGATCGATTTCAGTTACGAATACTTGCGCACCATATCCAGCCATGGACTGGGCAGAGCCCTTACCTACATCACCATAACCAGCAACTACGATCTTTTTACCAGCCAGCATGATATCGGTACCACGTTTGATACCATCAGCCAGAGATTCACGACAGCCGTACTTATTATCAAATTTGGATTTGGTAACCGAGTCATTCACATTGATAGCAGGGAATGGTAAGCCACCCTCTTCCATCAACTGGTAAAGACGATGAACACCTGTAGTGGTCTCTTCAGAGACACCTCTAATTTCTGCATGCATCTCAGGATGTTGTTCCAGAATAACTTGAGTTAAGTCTCCCCCATCATCCAGCAGTATGTTGGGACCTTTTCCATCAAAGTATAGGGTCTGATCAATACACCACCAGTATTCCGCCTCTGTCTCACCCTTCCAGGCGAAGACAGGAACTCCTGTAGCAGCAATAGCTGCGGCAGCATGATCCTGGGTTGAATAAATATTGCAGCTGGACCAGCGCACTTCAGCACCCAGTGCTGTGAGCGTCTCGATCAAGACAGCGGTCTGGATAGTCATATGGATACAACCTGCGATACGGGCACCTCCGAGTGGTTTTGAATCTCCATATCGTTTTCTGAGCTCCATGAGACCTGGCATCTCTTTTTCAGCCAGAATCATCTCATCACGGCCAAAGGTGGCCAGGTTAATATCTGCTACCTTGTAATCTATCGTCTTTGTTTCCATAATTCTTTCTTCCATCTCGAATCTAGTTTGTTGATCCGTTTTCTATTTTGGATAATATCCTTAAAACTCTCTCGCAGAGGCCGCAGAGACGCAGAGTGTTATCTTTTTATTGAAATAATTATCCTCATAATCTGTATAAATACTTTTCTTTGCGCTCTCTGCGTTCTTCGCGGTTAATACTTTTTAGTTTTAGCTATTTATTTTAATGCTTTCGTGACTTCATCAGTCAGGTTGGTTTTTTCCCAGGGGAACTCATCTCTTCCGAAGTGGCCATAAGAGGCGGTTCTTTCATATATGGGACGTTTAAGCTTTAAATGACTGATAATGGCTGCTGGTTTGAGTGGGAATACTTCCCGTACCATGGCTTCAAGCTCACTATTGCTATGTTTGGATGTTCCATGTGAGTCAACCAGGATAGAGATAGGCTCAGCCACACCAATGGCATAAGCCAACTGCACAGTGCAGCGCTGAGCTACTTTGGCAGCTACAATGTTCTTAGCGATATATCTAGCCACATAAGCAGCCGATCTATCAACCTTGCTGGGATCTTTTCCAGAGAAGGCACCACCACCATGGGGAGCATAGCCACCATAGGTGTCCACAATAATCTTACGACCTGTGAGGCCGGCATCTCCCTGGGGTCCACCCACTACAAAACGACCTGTGGGGTTTACAAAAGTTTTAAGTGTGTTATAGTCTACCAGACCTGCAGGCAGGACAGGCTTGATGACATGCTCTAAGACATCATCATACATCTCACCCTTAACATCTATCGCCTCTTCATGCTGATTAGAAATCACCACAGCAGTAATGGCTTCAGGTAAATGGGTCTCGGAGTTGTATTGGACAGTTACTTGAGATTTACCATCAGGACGTAGATAAGGAAGCTTACCGTTCTTACGAACTTCAGCCAGTCTTTTGGTCAACTCATGGGCGATATAGATAGGCATGGGCATAAAGGCATCCGTCTCATCAGTAGCGTAGCCAAACATCATACCCTGATCACCGGCACCCTGCTCGTGGTCCAGATCATCCACACCTTGAGAGATATCAGCTGATTGTTTGTCAATACTTACCAGAACTGCGCAGGTCTTGTAATCAAAGCCCATCATGGAGTCTGTATAACCGATACGTTTTATAGTTCTGCGGGCGATGCGCTGGATATCAACATAGGCTGAAGTAGTGATCTCACCACCCACCATGACAAGACCCGTGGTTACAAAGGTCTCACAAGCTACTCTACCTTGAGGGTCTTTCTCTAATATGGCATCAAGAATCGCATCCGAGATCTGGTCAGCAATCTTATCTGGATGACCTTCCGTTACTGATTCTGATGAAAACAAATATGACATTCCTAAACTCCAACTTTTCTATTTATCACAAACCCAACCCCGGACCTGGATGGTTAAATAATTAATTCAATTTTAATTCTGAGTAGTCACCAACGTTGACCACCCTCTTCTGACCTTCAACCAGCGCATGATCTCCAATTAGGGAATTGTTCAGGATCATGTTGTTTATATGAGCACCTTTGCCAACAATAGTCTCAGACAAAATAGCACCACTTACCGCAGCACCTTTATCAATGGTCACGTTTGGACCAATTACCGAATTACTCACCTTGGCTTCTTCATGAATAAATACGGGTGGATGAATAATGGATCCCTTACTGTGCTCGGTCGATAAATGATGCTTGAGCAAAAAGCGGTGAGAATCTAGCAGAGATTCCTTGGTTCCGCAATCATACCAACCATTGATTTCAACGGCCTCGATATGCTCCCCATTTTCAATCATCAGCTGCAAAGCATCTGTTAATTGATATTCTCCGCGAGTTTTCATATCATCAGCAATGAGTTTTTCTATAGCAGCCTTTAAGACACGCTGATCTTGAATGTAGTACATACCTGCAAGCGCAAGATCAGATTTCGGATTTTCCGGTTTCTCAACCAATCTACTAATTCTGTGGTTTGCATTTATTTCAGCAACACCAAATCGGCGCGGATCATCTACTTTGGCGACTGCAATAGCATTATTTTTATTTGCAACGAATTCTTTAAAATCCACATCAAAAACGGTGTCACCAAGTAATATCAGAACACCCTCATCCTTATCCTCAAGCCCTTCCAGCACTGCATGACCTAAACCTTTTCGCTCTGCTTGATATGGAAAATCAAGGCGTAAATGTGAGTAAAATCTATTCACATACTCTTCGACCTGTTCACCTTTATATCCAACAACAATTGAAACTGAATCCACTCCAGCAGATTCAACAGCATCCAGAACATGGCCAATCAGACGTCGGCCGGCCAGGTTGATCATCACTTTGGGAACATTCAAAGTGTGTGGTCGAAGTCGTTTTCCTATGCCCGCCGCGGGGATGACAGCTCTCATGAGTTACTTCCCTCCACCAAACATATCCACATTGACATTTACATGTTCGAGATACTTCTTAGGATTGTCCTTTATCTCCTTCACAATCTCATTAATATTATAGGAGATGCTGTCCAATCTTTGATACAGTGAATCAGAATTTGTCAATCTCCCCAGACTTGATTTGGGATCTTTAAGTCTCACACTCAGAAGGCTCAGATCCTCTCCAATTTGATCAAGACTTGCGAGGGAACGGTTTATTTTGCTCTTATTGTCATCCACTACCTTGTTTAAGGTGAATGAAACGGCTTTCAAATTGGTTACAATGGTATCGATATCGCCTCGCTTAGTATCCACCATATTTTCGGCTTGCTGCAAAGCACCCTTCATGGCCAATAGTCCAGGCTGGATATCCGCCACCATGAGTGAATCGATTAATTTTGATGTATTGTGGATGGAGTGGAGACTGGCCTGTACATCTTCTTCCATGGACTTATTTAGTAGAAGTAGCGTTTTGTTGAAGTTTCCCAGCAGGGTTTGAAAATCTGTTGAAATAGCACCGGTGGTTTCAAAGATATCTTCCAGACCTCCTGCGAAGGTTCCTCTGAATACGCCATGTTCGCCAAGGTGTCTGCCCGAACTTCCCGGGCTTACTTCGACCTTTTTTGATCCCAATAATTCCTGGTTTGAAATAATGGCAGAGGCATCACTATATAAGGTGATATCCTTATCTACTCCAATAATAATATCTACAGAGTCCTCTCTGACAATAAAATCATCAACAATACCCTTGGGTACTCCAGATACGGTAACCGGGTCGCCCTCTTCCAGTCCACTGGCTCGAGCGACCCGTACCGTATAATAACTCCTTGAGGAAAAGATGTCGGCCTTATTCCCCCACATAATGCCCATGACTGTAGCCACCAGGATTATCAGAACGACAACACCAACAATTATTTCTTGTCTTTTTTCCTCATGTCTCATTTTATTGATTAC
>JABMQQ010000078.1 GCA_013202495.1 Fidelibacterota bacterium
GTAAATAGCCACGAGAAGAATCAATGCCAGTGTTGGGGACATGGCATAGGTAAAGGGTACTAACAAAGCTACACCCATAGAAGGCGATAAGCCGGGAGTGGCGCCAGCCACAATTCCCATAGCCACACCAAGTGTTATGGTCAAAATTGGGACCACACCCAGTACAAATGCTAAACCGTCTCCTAAATTGCTTAGTAATTCCACTGCTCAGTTCCTTAGAAGAGGTTTTCAAATAACATTCCCAGGGGAAGCGGAACGTATAAGGTTTTATAAAAGATGATATAGGAGAACAATATCCAGACAGCAGCGATGATGATGGTGTTGCGCCATTTACGATATCCAAGGTAGTATAAACTTACCAGGATGAATGCAAATGTGCTGATGAAATAGCCAAATATTTGCATGGCAAACAGGTAAATAATTAAAAATCCAACAAAACTTAGTACGATATCAACACGAGGACCCGTCTCAGCTACTGCCTCATTATTTCGAAATGTTTTGAATAGTAGTAATAAATTCAGAGGGATTAACATAAAGATCCACAAACGCGGGACAGCTGCCGGTCCCACTGCTGAGCTACTAGGAAAATTCATTGATTGTAGAAGAAAAAGAATGCTCACGATTAAAAAGAAGCCAATAACCAATACTCTCCCTAATATGGCAGAATATTGTGATTTGTGAACCATGTACGAGCCTGATAACCAGATACATACAAGTATTATCGCAAGTATATTAAAGGTAGTGCCACTTGCCATTTTTGCCATAAATCCAACGGCATCTCCCGGAAGAATGTCACTCTTCTTCAAATAGTACTCAAAGACCTTTGCATCTTCTTCGACAAGTTTTGAAAATTCAGGTTCTGCTACATAGGCGACATCAATCCCACCTTTAGCCCAGAAATCACGCCAATCAGAATCTGCAGAAACTTTTTTGAAAAGATCATCATACCACTGGATTACGTCGGGGGGAGTTCCCTTCTTCAGTGCAAAACCTCTCCACATGAATTCATTTTCCATATCAGGCATGCCCAGTTCAGTGAAAGTTGGTGCATCTGGGAACGCGTCGAGACGCTGGGGTGCAGAGACGGCTGCAATATGCAGATCAGGATTTCCAAGGGCATCGCGCGGATTACCCACATAAGCCACTCCCTGCTCTCCAAGGAGTGCCGCAAGTGCTTTGCCACCGCTCTTAAAAGGAATCCACTTGGCATCCATCCCATATTTATCCCAAATCTTTAAAGCGGTGACATGATCCAGTCCCCCTGCAGCAGGCCCTACCCAGGTTTGCTCTCCTGGGGTAGCGATTGCATCAGAAATAATATCCTTCCATTCATGAATCGCCAATTTCCGATTCGTAATGACGCATTCTGGGTCAGCCATGAGCATAGCCGTCCAGTGTAGAGCATCGACATATCCCTCGCCCCCTACCTGAACGAACTTGGCAATATTGGATTTTGTGCAGGCATAGAGATTGTAACCGTCTGCAGGTGCCTGAATAACCTTTTTGAGTGCAACAATGCCACCTGCCCCGGGTTTATTCTCAACAACAAAATTTACATCTACATATTTTGCGGCGATTCCTGCGAACTTTCTGGCACTGATATCAATAAGGCCACCAGGTCCAGTATAGACGACAATTTTAATGGGTTTTTCTGGGAAGGCTGCCCTGGCCGAAGGGACCAATAGTAGAAAAGCCAAAACGAGCAAGACTAAACCAATTACTCGGAGGGTGACTTTCACCTTCGTGTCATTCAGCATTTGTTTCATAGGCTAAGAGGGGTCTATTACCATTTTGTAAAAGGATTGGCGATTAAATTCGAATTGTAATAGCGGGGATCTCCCGTGACTTCCTCTCCTATCCAATCAGGCTTTGGAAATTCCTGATCTTCAGAAAGCAATTCCACTTCAGCAACAGTGAGACCATCGTTCTCTCCATGGAATTCATCGATTTCCCAGACGAATTCACCCATTTTCACTTTATAGCGATGTTTATCAATAATTGGCTGTTCGCAGAGGAGGTCCAACAATTCATCAGCATCCTTAACTGGAATTTCATATTCATATTCGAGGCGGGTTGCCCCTTTGGTGATTCCCTTGACGGTCATATACCCGGTTGCATCAATCGTGCGAACGCGTACAACGCGTTCCTTCTGACTATTCAGGTACCCCTGTTTGTAATGGGTACCCCTCGCGAGATCGCGATAAGTCGTCGCTGTGACCAGAAACTTACGCTCTATTTCTTGGCCCATGGTCTAGTCCTCAAACCCGACCATGCGACGCATAGCCTTGATATAGCTGATATTTTCAAAGCCACTGAGACCAAGTTTTGCTACGAGTCTCGTAACCAATTCCGGATCAGCATCTTCAACTGCAGTTGTTCTGATTTCTTTTCCATCAATGGTGAGGTCGGCAATTTCAACTGTTGCGCCCTCAATCATATAACCATAGCGTTTTTTGAAAACACCAACAGCCTTGAGATCGGAATTAGTATCAACCATTTTGGAGATGAAGGCATCATATTCCCAGGTATCAGTTTCATTTAGCTCAACCTCAACACCTGCAGCCTTAAACACTTCTGCAGCTTCTTCGGCTCCGATTGGAAAAGTAGCTTTCATGATTGGAAACCATTGTTCCAGATCATTCTCAGCATTTCTCAATACTTTGATATCCATGAGCGTATCTCTGATCTTGATATTCTCACCACTTTTTTTGGAAAGGATGTACACTTCGCTACTTTCAATTTCGCGCGTGCATTCGTGGGCTTTGATATTCTCTTCGGCAACACCAAACTCTTCACCAAAAGTTCGCCATTCCCATCTTGGGATAATCTTGCCTAATTCAATCTTTGCCATGTTAGTTGTCCTTTATTTTGATGGATCTATTTTTAATTCACAGACTATATGTATTCCAAATGGTATGCCATAAACGATCCATGAATCCTTACTATTGTTTATACTATACTTACAGCTGGAGCATGTCACTACTATCTAGAATTTTTCACTAAACTAATGACCAGATATCGTCACTATAGACGAGATATCGTCATTTCCCACTTGATCACAGTGGAAATCTAAATTTTTCACATTAGATTTTTGTTAGAGTTAGAACGAAGTTTTTACGGTCTCTGGGGAGTAAGAAATATCGTTAATCTTTTAGGTCGATAAGACCATGTTTTAACAGTTTACTCCTCAAGGTGGTTCTGGGAATTCCCAATGAATCAGCTACCTTTTGCTGATTCCCCTGATGTTTTTCCATGGTTTCATTAATTATCTGCAGTTCAAACTCGTTCACCTGCTTGGTCAACGATGACTCACCACCATTCTTTGTATCCATATTTCTCTGAGGAGGAAGATAAGAATCAGGGATATCGTTCAAGTCGATTACGGTTTTTCGACAAAATACCGACATTTGCATGATCAAGTGTTCCAATTCTCGCACATTACCTGGCCAGTCCAGATCCATGAGATACTTGATCAGCTCAGATGACAGCTGTTTATCTGCATTCAGTTTGGACAAGAAGAAGTGAGCCAATACGGGAATGTCCGATTTCCTCTCATTCAGGGTTGGTACAATAAGTCTAATCACATTAAGGCGATAATACAGGTCCTCGCGGAATGACTTTTTTTCAGCGAGGGATTTCAAATCAATTTTGGTGGCTGCAATAATTCTGACATCTACTGGAATTACTTCAGTCCCCCCTACTCTCTCAATCTCGCCTTCTTGAATCACACGCAGAAGTTTGGTTTGCAGCCGCATACTCAAATCATCAATATCATCCAGGAGAATAGTACCACCCCTAGCCCTCTCGAAGCGGCCAATGGATCGTTTCACAGCTCCAGTAAATGCTCCTTTCTCATGACCAAACATTTCTGTTTCAAAAAGAGTTTCACTGAGGGCAGAACAATTGATTTTTACATAGGGGTTTTCCCGCCGTTGACTCAATGACTGAACCGCATTAGCGATTTTTTCTTTTCCGGTTCCGCTGGCTCCCTGGATCAGGACGGTATGCTCGCTCTCCGCTACGATCTTCACTTTATCGAAAAGATCACGCATAATGTCAGATTGCCCAATAAGATCCGGCGACACTTTCAGCTCGGCCAGTGATGCTCGCAACACTTCATTTTCAGAGTTCAAAGCCCTTATGGCGGATATTCTGGCGAGATGATGGAATAATTCATCAGGGTCAAAAGGCTTTGTGAGATAATCAAAGGCACCTTTTTTCAAGGCGGAGAGAGCATTTTCAACTGTGGCAAACGCAGTCATGATCAATACTTGAGTGTCAGGTGAAATTCGTTTGACTTCTTCAAGGATCTCCAGACCGTCAGCACCGGGGAGTCGATAGTCAGTGAGGACTACGTCCCAGCTTTCAGTTTGAACAGCCTCCAGACCCGCTGTACCGTCCTCCACTGAGGTTACAGCATATCCGGCGTGCTCCAGTAACTTCTGTAGAGTGATTCGATTTATACGTTCATCTTCAACCAGCAATATTTTCAACATGCTATTCTACCCCTCGTCTGTCTCAATTCGGATTGGGAGTTCAATGGTAAATTCTGCTCCCCCGAGATCACTGGTTGAGTAACTTATTTCTCCACCCATCGCTCCAATAATCTCCCTGGACACATACAATCCTAATCCGGTCCCTTTCCCTACTTCTTTTGAGGTAACAAAGGGTTCAAACATTCTTGACCCTTCTTCACTGGCAATCCCCGGACCAGAATCACCAACAACGACGGCTACATTGTTGCCCCTGATTTCTGTTTCCAGGTGGATGGTACCCACGCTGCCAATGGCATCAAGGGCATTCATACAGATATTTAAAAGGGCCTCTTCAAATCCCGATTTATTATTGTAGACAGGTGGGATCGAGTCATTCAGATGCACCTGAGTGATGATCTTCTCCTTGGAAAGTCTATGCCCTACCAAATTTAGAACATCTCTGACACTTCTGTTGAAATCGTAGTCTTTAATGGTGCCGGTTTTTTTTCGGGCACCCTCTAGCAACCGGGACACAATGATCTCAATTCGATCAAGTCCATCTTTAAGAAGCCTGATATGATCGGCCTGATTTTCTGGATCAATGTGTAGTAAATGAAGACAATTCTTTAATCCCAGAAGTGGATTATTGATTTCATGTGCCACGCCGGCAGCCATGCGCCCCATAGCGGCCAGTTTTTCGGTTTGCACCAGATTTTTATTGGTTATCTCCATGCTGGATCGCGTATTGATAAGACGCTCTTGAAGACGTTTAAAGCGGTCATTTAGTAGCCCTATTTCATCGTCAGCCTCAAGGAGTTCAAGTGGCTCAGAAGTTTGAAAATCAATGGCATCAATAGCTTCAGCAGTATGTCTCAATCCCCGCGTAACGCTTCGACTAATTCTTAAGACAATAAAAATTACAAGCACCAGGGTTAGTAGAATCATGCCAATGATAAAGAGCATGGTGCTACGGAGTTCATTTTCCAAGGGTTGAGAATCGAGACCCAATCTTACTGCACCATGTGAAAGCGTGATTAAACCAAGAGGAGCTGATATTTCCATTACCCCACCCAATTGGTTGTCCCTATAGATGTGAAATTGGGGATCAAGAGACTCCAGTGCAGAATTACTGTAAACATCGCTGTATATATCATTTATCTGTGAAATATCAGAGTGGGCAATCACCCGTCCTCCTTCACCGAGAATAAGCGCAAACTTGATCTCATCTTGATATTCCAGTACAAAATTTTTAAGAAATGATTGCAAAAAATCATCGTTTTCAGAGCCTGCGAGATAGAGAGCATCATTGATGGGAATGATGGCAGTTTGAACCATGGTTGTAGCAACAGTTCGATGCTTGGCAATAATTGCTTCTTTTTGCGAAGTCATGATGGCAAAGAAAAGTATGAGGAGGACAATGGAGAGGCTTAACCCAATCCTGAACACCAGCTTATCATGTATGCTGTTAATTGGTTTCATCACATCTCTTGCTCTATTTCATCTAAGAGCTGCCGCGGAAAAGTAAAGAGGCTATCATGACCGGCCACAAATCCATTGGCAACTTCAGTATCCCATCCGGAGGTAGATATATCACCACTCTCTATAAGTGTACTTAGTTTAAGCAAGGCTGCTTGAACAATGCGAATACGAGAGGTATCAACATGGGCAGCTGCAACGAGAGGAACACTGGGAATGGCTGGGGACCTGGCCAGGATGCGAATTCCCGACTCGGCATAGGATTGTGCAACAACAGATTTAACCATACCAGCATCGAAATCGCCTCTGAGGACTTTTTCAGCAACCAGATCATGATAGCTCAAATTTTCGTAGCGTGATAAATCTGACAATTCAACACCGGCTTGTTTCAACATCCAGATACCCATCCAGGAACTGAATGATTGCTTCGAAGCGAAAGCAAATGATTTTCCTGCTAGCTCTTCGAGGTTTTCAATACCTGAATTTTGGGGAACGATGATATCATCATAATTTTCAATATTACCATCGTTATTAATGGGCATTGCAATACACCGAACCCCGTGATTCTTATGCGCATGGATATATGTGTAATTCCCAAGTGATGCGAAATCAATACGACCACCTGCCAATTGGTCAACGGTCTCTAAATAATTACGGCTAAGTTTCAACTTGAAATTGTAGGGAGTATTGTTGGTGAGGTATTCCATTAATGGTTGGTATCCACTCACTATGGATCTGGGAGAATATCTGGAAATCACTCCAAAATAGATAGTCTCTGTCTTCTCATCAGCTTTGGATGTTGGTTCAGGTATGGGAGTTTCAATATCCATGATGAATACATAGGATATCCCAAAGCATAGGAGGAACAGCAGAACAGGCAGGAATATTTTTGGATTAATATTTTTCAAGATGGATATTTTAGTAAAAGATTCGATTTACCAACGTTCATCCTTAAAGAAGTCTTCCTGATCATATACGGCCTTCAGCATATTGGTCGCCAATTTTCGGACATCTCCATTGACGGAGACTTCCACTTTGCGAACGTCTTTCGTTTTCAGTTTTCCTAGGACGATTTTGAGGTCCTCAATTTCATACTTATCTAGATCAAATTTAAATGTCCAAGCCATTATGTACTCCTTTTCTCGTCATTTCATATTGGTGTGTCTAGGCCAGCGATGGCACCTTATCCCCTGTCTCCAGGTTCATTTGCTTAAACTTTTCCATATCCTGGAGGATAAAAAGCCCCCGGGCACTGGCATATTTATTATTGGTTTCGTCAATCAATTTTGCTTTAAGGTTTATTTTACTGCCCTCAATGATTTTAATTTTGGCACAATACAGCACATCCTTTTCGAGTGGCAATGGTTTAAAGAAGCGTGTCGTGTATTGGGCTGTCATGGCAGGATAACCATTCACCCAGCAGCAGGCACCCATGAGCTCATCAAAAACTGCAGAGATAGCGCCACCATGTGTGTGCCCGGGAGGTCCCTGTGCCAGTTTCCCAAATTTGACCTCAGCATAAACCGACCCACTGGTTTCATTAAAGTGATATTTCAGCGAAATGCGATGGTCATTGTGTTCACCAGTTATGAATGAGATGAACTGTTTGCCAAATTCGATGGGGATGGTGTTCTCAAGCTGCTCATAGTGAACCATCTGCTACTACTCTCCTTAAAAGATTGCATATAAGCTAATGAGAAGTTCTCAGGATTGAAGCTGATTGTTCGGGGAGGTGAGATTTGTCTGTATTAATCTGGGGTTTCGTCATCCCGAGCGGATTGAAGGTGATGTTTCATTTGACCAAATATTGATATCCCTCGACTCCGCTCGGGATAACGATCTATTGATCCTTCTGATAGTCTTTACTCTCTTGCACAGGCCACACGACGAGCTCCAGTCTACGCCTCTCGGCTTCGACCTGGCAGGCAGCATGACAATCTTTTGATGTTTTGGGAAGACTAAAAAAAAGCCACCACATTTCTGCGATGACAACTTTTAACTTTTCATTTTTAACTTTTAACTAGAAGTGCCCGAGACTGGAGTCGAACCAGCACGTACAAAACACTAGGACCTGAAC
>JABMQQ010000079.1 GCA_013202495.1 Fidelibacterota bacterium
ATTACCTTTCCTCGAATGTTTCTTATCATTACCATTGTTGCCGTGATGGAGACGCAGTCTATTTTAAATATTATGATAATTTTGGGACTGACTGGCTGGACGGGGGTCGCTCGTTTCACTCGGGGTGAATTTTTGAAAGTTAAGAATGAAGATTATGTGGTTGCTGCTAAAGCACTGGGCTACAGAGACTTCCGAACTATTTTCAGGCATGTATTGCCCAACACTTTGACACCTGTACTGGTTACAGCAACCTTTGGTGTGGCCGCAGCAATCCTGATTGAGTCTGGTCTCAGTTTTCTTGGTTTTGGTGCACCTCCAGAACAGGCAACCTGGGGATCTTTACTTAGCAGTGCCAGGGATACACTACCTACCGGTTGGTGGTTGACCACATTTCCAGGCCTAGCAATTTTTATTACCGTGACGGTGTACAATCTTGTGGGTGAGGGTTTACGAGATGCATTGGATCCTCGTCTGAAGCAATAGTGGGAAGACAAAATTATCAATCATTGCGAGAATTTAAAATTGAACGCTCTCGCAAAGATCGCAAAGCCGCAGAGAATGATTTAAGTGTAAGAGAACCTTTTGGATTTAATAAAAATAATCTCCGCGTCTCAGCGTGCTCTGCGAGAGGAAAAAATAAAGGACCGAAATAGTGGCTGGTAACAAACTTAAAACTATTCTGGCAACAGATTGTGGCTCGACCACAACCAAAGCTATCCTGATCGAATTGACAGATCAGGGGTATCGATTAAAAACAAGAGGTGAAGCTCCTACAACCGTGGAAGCCCCTTTTGAAGACGTTACCAAAGGTGTGCTCAATGCAATCATGGAAGTTGAAGAGCTCTCAGGCTTGAAGATTCTTGATGGTGATCAGATTATTCATCCCATGAAAGATGACAACACGGGTGTAGATGTTTATGTGTCTACCTCATCTGCTGGTGGTGGACTTCAAATGATGGTCGCCGGTGTTGTGAAAGCTATGACTGGAGAGAGTGCTGAACGCGCCGCTCTAGGAGCTGGCTCCATTGTGATGGATGTGCTGGCTTCAAATGATGGTAGACTGCCCCATCAAAAAATTGAACGTATTCGTCAGCTTAGACCTGATATGATCTTGCTTTCGGGTGGGATCGATGGCGGAACCGTTTCTCACGTCGTGGAATTAGCTGAAATTCTTGCTGCAGCTAATCCTAAGCCTCGCCTTGGTCAGAATTATAAGCTGCCTGTTATCTATGCTGGTAACAAGAAAGCTCAGGACAGCATTGCTGAAACCTTAGGTGAGATTACGGATTTAGATTTGATTGAAAATATCCGACCTGTGCTAGAGGTTGAGAATCTGGGACCCGCCCGAGATAAGATTCATGATCTCTTTATGGAGCACGTCATGGCTCAGGCGCCTGGTTATAAGAAATTGATGTCCTGGACAGATGCACCTATCATGCCTACTCCAGGAGCTGTTGGCTCTCTGATTGAGATGGTTGCCCGCCAGGAAAAAATTTCTGTTGTTGGTGTTGATATTGGTGGTGCAACTACGGATATCTTTTCAGTGTTTCAGGGACAATTCAATCGTACAGTAAGTGCCAATCTGGGTATGAGCTATTCAGTATGTAATGTTTTGGCTGAGGCTACACTTGAAAACGTGTTGCGTTGGGTACCTATAGATATTGATGAAGGTGAGCTCACCAATCGGATCGGTAACAAGATGATTCGACCCACTACCGTTCCTCAATCGCTTGAAGAATTGATCATTGAACAGGCTATTGCGCGTGAGGCATTGAGACTATCCTTTATACAACACAAATCATTTGCAGTAAGTCTGAAAGGTGTTCAGTCACAACGAACCATTTCGGATGCCTTTGATCAATCCGGTTCAGGGGAGACACTGGTTGACATGATGGAGTTGGATCTCCTGGTTGGTTCAGGCGGTGTGCTATCCCACGCTCCGCGTAGAGAACAGGCCATGCGTATGATGATTGACGCCTTTGTTCCTGAGGGAATAACTCAATTGGCAGTAGACTCAATCTTCATGATGCCACAATTGGGCGTCATGGCCAATATCGAACATGCAGATATGGCTGAAGATGCTCGGAAAGCTGCTGTTGAAGTATTTGAGAAGGATTGTTTAATCCGTCTTGGCACTTGTATTGCCCCAGCAGGCAAGCCAAAACCAGGTTCGGTGATGTTAACAGCTGAATTTGATATTCCTGGAGAAGGCATCAAGAAAATTGAACTGAAGACAGGTGAGATCATCGTTATTCCAGCCTCATATCAGCCCATTAAAGCCAAACTTACTCCTGCAAAAAATATGACTATGGGAAAAGACAAAGGCGAGGCACTTGAGACGGAAGTTTATGGTGGAACCGTTGGATTGATTCTTGATGGCCGAGGCAGACCATTTGAGCTCAGCACCGAGAAATCAAAACGAATTGAAAATCTGAATAAGTGGTCCAAGGCTACCAATGAATATCCGGACACTGAATTACTGGGAGGTGCATAGATCATGGCCCATTCGTATACTCCCGGACTAAAAGTCCTTCACGAAACCAAAGTAAGAAAAGATAGAATTTTACCCCTGAAGGGGGATGTGGTTGTTGAAGCAAAAGCTTCTGTTACCCCAGATGATATCGTTGCACGCACTCATCTGCCAGGCAATGTACAGATGCTGAATGTGGGAAATATATTAAATATAGATCCTACAGATGTAGAAGCAGTGATGCAGAAGCCCATTGGATCACAATTTTCCAAAGGTGAACTGATCGCAGAAACCAAGGGAATCTTTGGACTGTTCAAATCCAATGTCATGTCACCCATCAACTGTACTCTGGAATCCATTTCCTCTATAACAGGACAGGTTGTCCTCCGGGATGCGCCCATTCCAGTTGAGATAGATGCCTACATACGAGGCGTTGTGGCTGAAGTTGTGCCTGAAGAGGGAGTAATCATCGAGACTGAAGCTGTCTTTATACAGGGTATTTTTGGCATTGGCGGTGAGAGCAGGGGAGAGCTTGTTGTGGTGACAGATAGTCGCGAGGATGAGCTTACAGCAGATATGATTAAACCCGAACATGCTGGAAAAGTACTGGTAGGTGGAGCATTTATCAGTCTGGCAGCATATAAAAAAGCTCTCAGCATGAAGGTCGCCGGTGTAGTTGTCGGTGGCTTTAATTATTTTGATCTGGAAGAGATTCTGGGTTACACCCTGGGTGTGGCCATTACTGGCTCTGAGGATCTGGTTACCTCCCTGGTCCTCACAGAAGGTTATGGTGAGATTCGAATGGGCTCCAGAACTTTTGATCTACTCAAACAGCATCACGGTAAATTTACTTCTATCAACGGCGCTACTCAAATTCGAGCTGGCGTTATTCGTCCTGAAATTGTCATTCCCTTGAATCCTGAAGATATCAAAGGTGATGTTCATGCCATTCAAATCAACGAGGGAATACAGGCTGGAAGTCTAGTACGAGTTATTCGTGCACCTTACTTTGGTAGAATCGGAACGGTGGTTTCCTTACCTCCGGCATTGCAGAAGATGGAATCTGAAACCATGGTACGTGTAGCTGAAATTAAAATTGATGATCAAGTCATGGTTATTCCGCGTGCTAACCTGGAGATGGTAGAAACTGATTAAGAATAAAACAGAAACTTGTTTTCAATCGAGTGAATACGAGATCAAACAAGTTTCCAAAACCAGTTTGGGTTCGCTCTGCTCTCCTGAAAACTGGTTTTGCCAGAGCCTGCGTAGCCTGGCTGGAAGACCTGAGACTTGTGAGAGGAATTTGATCAAGATTGATTAAAGAACTGGAAATCGAGACTGAAGGAGGCCTACCAGCCGAAGACCTGGCCTTCATTGAGCGAATTGCAAAACGAATATATGACACTGGTTTTATTACACCCGCCATCTTTGCATTGGAAATGGTTAAACCTTTAGCTTTGTTAGGTAGCCATACCATGATATTTTTTGGTCCTATCGTCAGCGCATTTATCAAGGCTGATGGGTATTACAGAGCTGCCGAGTTGTTTGAAGAACCGAGCAATGTTGAATTATTGATCTCAAGACTTGAACAACTGGAACAAGAGCATAAAAACAAACAAACGGAGAAGCACAGTGAAAGATAAACAACTCTGGTC
>JABMQQ010000080.1 GCA_013202495.1 Fidelibacterota bacterium
AAATCAACCACATGCATGTGGAGGGAAATATGCGTAGAAGCTTTCTAGTCATCACCAGCCTAATAATCATCGCCAGTTTTGGCTTTGGTGAGACAGTTGTGTCTGTTATTGGAGCCTCCACTCAAAATGCAAGCCCCATTGCCCCCCTCGAAATAAATCTGGAAAATACCAGTGCTGTGGGTGGATTGCAATTCAGTTTGAAAGATGTACCCAATGAATTGTCAGTTGCCGCGGTTGTTCCTGCAGGTCGTGCTGCAGCTGAACCCTATGAAGATTTTGGTGCTGATGGTACTGCTAACACAAGTGATTTTGGTGAAGGTGATAACCAATATACACCTGGCGAGCCTTATACCGATGTCAATGGCAATAGTGAATGGGATGGCGATTTTTCTGTAGAATTTAATGATAGAGATTCAACAGTTAGTGTTCTGATTTTTGATGCCAGTGGTAACAGCATCATTCCAGGAAATGGTCCAATTTGTACCATTCTATTCTCTGTGCCTGCTTCTGTAAGCGACGAAATTATTGAATTAAAGTTTCATGAAATTCTGAATGCAGACCCACAATTTTTACTTGTAGTCACTGACCCTGATGGCACTGCTTTAAACACAACCTGGTTAAATGGTCTCCTTACAGTAGGCGGAATCGAAGTTCGTCTCACCGGTGGTGGTGGAACTCCAGGCTTTATGTCTGCTCCGGTACTTATCGAAATGAACAATGCTGTCCCTGTAAAGGGTATACAGTTCAATCTTGTTGACAATGTTGATTACTTGACGATTGAGTCCGTTCAAGGCCTCGGCCGGGGATCTGACTTCACGTTTGTTGGCAATGAAGTAAATGGTCATTCCTTGATCCTGGGTGTCAATTTCAATGGTGAGGAAATTGCTCCTGGTAGTGGTGCCGTATTGGAAGTGCAGTTTATGATTGCATCCAATACACCAATGGCGGATCTTTCCATTTCTATCACCGATCTAATTGTCGCGACTCAGGGCGGTCTACCATTGCCCAGCAACGGTGAAGATTATGTCTTCCCAATTACCGTCGGTGTTGATGATGAAGCTGAGCTGCCAACTGCTTTTGAGCTCAAACAGAATTATCCTAACCCCTTCAACCCAACGACCACAATTAGTTACAGTGTACCAGAGGCTTCAGAGATACAGTTAGGAATATTTAATCTCCTCGGTCAGGAAATTCGTTCACTCTCAGATGGTGAACATCAACCTGGCGTATACTCAACCATGTGGGATGGATTAAACCAGCATGGTGTCCGCGTCGAGTCAGGAATTTATATCTATAGAATGAGTAGCTCTGCCGGTTTTAGTGCCACTAAAAAATTGGTCATGCTCAAGTAATTCTGACTTAATATATTTATGGAAAAAGCCCCGGTTTTTACTGGGGCTTTTTGTTGCTTCAAACGAGGCAGTTTCTATCTTGCGACGCTTTTTTAAGCCGCGGTGGCGGAATTGGTAGACGCGCTAGATTTAGGATCTAGTAAGCTCAGCTTGTGGAGGTTCGACCCCTCTCCGCGGTACAAAGCAAACGAGAAATCGTTTGCTTTTTTTATTTTATAAAGCCTTAGCAATCATCAGAATATGCATGACTCAGTCAATCCAAGATATTGAGTATATCAATCCGACATGGGAGTATATTAATATGATATATTTGTTGGCCAAAACTGTTGCGACTATCTTAATGAATACAGTCTAAGTAGAATAAATATAATAGTATAAATAATTGTACTCTTGCATGGCATGAGATTGGTTTATTGGGGTACCGTGATAAGAATCACTTTTATAGAAACCTTTTATCGATTCGTGCGACCGATTACAGAAACAGCACGACAAATCTTTTCGAGAGAAAGTAAATAATGGAGCAAATTATGAAATCAAGAGCATTCATCTCAGTCGTGTCAATCCTCATCGGAATAAGCTCTTTAGCTTATGCACAGTCATCAGTGAGCAAGGACATTCACATTGCCAAGGGCAAAAAGAGCTCAAGAAATGTCTCCACAGTGAGTGGGGATATTTTTGTTGGTAATGGTGCCATGGTTAAGGGGGACGTTTCTGCCGTGAGCGGTGATATTTCAATTGGGTCAAAAGCCTCGGTTGAAAATATTGAAGTCGTCAGTGGAGATATCTCCATTGGGAAGAGTGCAAAAACCAGAAATCTCGAAACGGTAAGTGGTGACATTCATCTCTATGAAAAGAGCGATGTCGCTGGATCTATTGAAACTGTGAGCGGAGATGTGAACTGTGACTCCGGATCTGATATTACAAAAAGTATAGAGACAGTGAGTGGAGATGTTGAACTGGATGACTCCAGGCTTCGTGGATATCTAAAGACTGTCTCAGGGGATATCTCCCTATTTAACGGCTCTATGATCGATGGTGATATCATCATTAATCGTAAACCAGATATTGTGCTCTTTCATGATGGGAAACTCAAAATCATCATAGATATGAATTCTGTTGTAAAGGGCTCCATCCTCGTGAAAGAGCCTAATTCAAATGTAATAGTATACCTGGCCAATGGTGGCAAGGTTCAAGGTGAGATTGTAAACGCTGAAGTCCGGAAACAGTAAGGCATTAGTTCCGGGTTGAGGTGAAAGGAATGGATAAATATGAAACATATGCGACTGCTTACTCTTCTGTTTTGTGGAATAATACCAATAGCGATAATTGGCTCACCACAATTGAAAGGGAGTTCTCAGGAGCGGAGTATTTCAGCCTTTCGCCTGAACGGAACCCCGATTGAAATAGACGGAAAACTCCACGATAAAGTTTGGCAAGAACTTCCCAGACAAAGTGACTTTTTACAGCGTAACCCCGATGATGGTTCAAAAGCAACCCAACGTACAGAATTTGCTGTAGCCTATGATTCCGAATTCCTCTATATAGGGATTCGAGCATATGATGACCAACCTGAGCTCATCGATGGAATCCTCACAAGACGAGACGAATCCTCCCCCTCCGATTGGCTATACATCTCAATAGATAGTTACCATGACCACAGAACGGCATTTGAGTTTGGTCTCAATGCCGCTGGGGTGAAACAGGATTTACGACGTTTTGATGATGATAACGCCGATTTTGACTGGAATGCTGTGTGGGAGGGCGAGGTCAATATTGACGATCAGGGATGGACGGCAGAGTTTGCCATTCCTTTTCGGGAGCTTCGCTTCAATAGTGCTGAATCCCTCAATTGGGGTCTCAATGTATATCGTGAATTCCCGCGCAATGATAATGAGCTGGCCATTTGGAATCACTGGTCCCATGAGGAAACGGGCTTCGTCTCAAATTATGGTGAACTCGCTGGTCTGACTAATGTTCAGGCTGAACAACCCATATATATAACACCTTATGTCCTGGGAAGATCCGGTTTCAATGACGCCATCAAGGACGAGTTTGACAAATACGAAAACTCAGCCAGTCTGGGTGTGGATATTCGGAAAAATTTTGATCTTGGACTCACTTTTAGTGGTACAATTAATCCTGATTTTGGTCAGGTCGAGGCGGATCCAGCCGAGTTTAATCTTACGGAGTTCGAGAGTTATTTCCGAGAAAAAAGACCCTTCTTCATCGAAGGAGGCAACATTCTAAACTTTTCCTTAGGGTTTGGTGATGGTGACAATTCTTCTAACACACTATTCTATTCACGTCGCATAGGGCGAGCTCCCCAGGGTGGTGCGGAATCTGATGGTGGGACAATCATAGCAGTTGACGCTCCCGAGTTTACACGTATCCTGGCAGCCGGAAAATTCACTGGAAAACTAGATAATGGTCTATCTGTAGGTATTATGTCAGCAGCCACAGCTGAAGAAAAAGCAGTGGTTACCTATGACGATGGTCATGAATCCAGTAATGTCATTGAGCCTGCCACAACCTATCTACTTACCCGTTTTCAACAAGACTATCGTGGTGGATTTACAACCCTTGGAGGAATTTTCACAGCAACACTACGCTCGTTGGATGATACGAACATGGATTGGCTGCGGGAAAAAGCCTTCACAGGGGGTTTCGATTTCAATCATCAATCTTCCGATAGGGTATACTCCATTGAATCTGCATTGGCTTTCAGTCATGTGATGGGAAGTGAAGATGCAATCCTTCGCACCCAACTCCACCCTGCGCGCTATTT
Organism: Fidelibacterota bacterium; assembly: GCA_013202495.1. Classification (GTDB taxonomy): domain Bacteria; phylum Fidelibacterota; class UBA8477; order UBA8477; family JABMPR01; genus JABMPR01. The sequence goes on from JABMQQ010000080.1 coordinate 4,138, forward strand.
TCAGAGACCAGATGCAAAGCACCTCAGCGTGGATTCATCTGCCACCTCTCTGTCAGGGTTAGGAGGAAAATTTATTGTAGGGAAATCTGACGGTAAGCTAAACATGTTTGGTGGTGTTCTAGCTACCAGTCCCGGCCTTGAAGTCAATGATTTGGGTTTCATGCGCTCTGTGGATAATATTAATGAGTTCATGTGGGTTGGATATCGGCACTGGGAACCTGGAGATTTCTTCCTCAACTACAACATCAATCTGAACCAATGGGCAAACTGGACCTTTGGTGGTGAATCCAAGGGTGTAGGTGGAAATGTTAACGGTCATGCAACCCTGAAGAATAATTGGGGGATTGGTGGAGGAATCAATTTTAATACTGGGGGAATAGTACCCTTCCATCTGCATGGTGGTCCATCTATACGTGGTTCAAAAAATGTGAATGGCTGGGCCAATATCAGTACGGACTGGCGTCAAAAGATGAGCGCCGGTTTAAATGGAAACTATTTTTATAGTTGGGACGAAGTACACAGTTTCAATATGTCCCCATCCTTCACCTGGCGACCTAAAAAAAATGTGTCCCTTTCTCTTGGACCAAATTTTCAATTCATGGATGATACCTGGGCCTGGATCACGACAATGGAAGATACTTCCAATCAACACCACTATATTTTCTCAGGTCTAAAACTTGCCCAAACCACCATGACTTTTAGGGCTGATGTCACACTGAGTACAACGCTCTCACTACAGGCATATGCTCAAGCTTTTATCATGGGAGCAGATTATTTCGATTTTCGTAGAGTAGATGATCACACACAGGAAGATTTCAGTCGACGCTTCCAGGAACTTCCTGACCATCTTCTCTCATTTGATGGAAACGGTGCCCTCAGTGGTGTTGACATCGATCAGGATGGGATTGCAGACTATTCACCCATCTCAAGTGTCTACTCGGATTTTAATTATAGTGAACTAACCTCAAACGTAGTCCTTCGCTGGGAATATAGCACAGGATCAGTTATGTATTTGGTCTGGTCTAGAGGTGCATCTGCATATGATCTATCATGGAGATTTAATCCTGGTGAGGACCTGGGATCTCTGCTGAACCTGGAAGCTGACAACATATTTCTCATCAAAGTAAATAAGCTTCTGCATTTTTAGGAAATAAAGCAGTCTAAAACTTGCCAATCACTCATTGTGTAGAGGATTACCTCCATTTGTTGTGTTGATTACCCCCGGATCTGTTAAATCCACTTATTAAGCACTTTTAGAAAGGAGATGCATAAGGAAAACCCTAATTCTTAAACATCTTCACCGATTTTTCTTTCTCAATCAGCTGTAATTGTTTAATGTCTAGCTTAAGTCGCCATTAAAGGCTCTTGAGCGGAAACATTAAGTGAAGCTTTCACAGCAAATATACATTCCTGTTCTCATTTTTGTCACTATCCTAGTGGCGGGAAGACTGGGTATAAGCTATGTTTCAAATCAAGAGAGTGAAAAACTGGCCATCAAAACGCAAGTGACCGCCGAGCAGGTCGGAATGAGACTCAATGATTTCCTGAAAACTCGAATTAACCGCCTGGATGTTTTTCGCAAGCGCTTGGAACAGAAACCTTTCTTAAGTGAAGCGGAATTCAGAACTACCGCGCTCCGGATACAACATGAACTTCCCGGTTTTCAGGCGGTCAACTGGATAGATGAAAATGGTATTATTCAGTGGGTTACACCTTTAGCTCCCAATTTACCAGTAGTTGGTGTTGATTTGGTGCAAAAGGCAGCTAAAGTTGCAGCCGCAGTATTTAATAGATCGCTCCAATACCAAATCGATACTGCTACTCCACTAATAAAACTTGTTCAGGGAGGTAACGGCTTTGCCACATATCTCCCCATTGTTGTGGATGATCAGATCACCGGTTTTGTGAATGGTGTATTTAGAATAGAAGAATTGGTCTCCCAATGTTTTAATAATTCCATAAAAGATTTTAACTATGAAGTGCTTTTATCAGGTAAACGGGTTTACCTGAGGGGTGAACAAAAAAATTTCGAGAATCCAAGGACGATTGGGAGACATAATTTCACGATGCTTGGTCAGTCCTGGGAATTACAGATTATACCAGGATCCTCTAAAGAAGATACAGCAAGCTTTATGCGAGTTATTTCCACGGTTATCGCTTTATTTCTAGCGACACTTTTTGCTGGTCTTGCGCTGATTAGGATTAAGTCAAATGCCGAGCTGGCCAAAGCCCATAAGGAGATCGAAAATTCTGAAGCAAAATTTAAAACAATTTTTGATAAATCTCCAGCATGTCTGTTGCGCTATAGCGCCAGCGCAGTGATCACAGATTGGAATCTTGAGGCAGCCTCCCTTTTTGGTCTTGAGTTTCCACCTCAGAAACGTCGATCCATTTACGATCTTGAAGAAATGAAACCTATAATTCCTGCCATAGAAGAGACATTTATTGGTAAGCATTCCTCCTATCTTGGCTCGCTAGAAATCCAAGGTAAAAACATTGAAGTCGATGCTAATTTTGAAACCTTGGTATCAGGTGACGATCAGATTCAAGGGGGGATTATACTCCTCAAAGATGTTACCGAGCAAAATAAAACAATGCGGGCCAAAGAGGTTATGTATGAGATTGGCGAGCTTGCCAATAAGATCAAAGACTTGCCATTATTGTTTCAGGCAATTCAAAACAGTCTACGTAGAATATTGGATACACGTAATTTTTACGTAGCTCTCTATAGTGAAGAGAGGGATGAATTCTCTTACCCCTATTACAGTGATGAATTTGATGCACCTCCACCTGAACCAGTGAAAGCTGAAAAGGGAATCTCCGCCTATGTGATCAAAAGTGGTCACCCCATTTTGCTCGCCAAAGAAGAATTCTACGCCATGAATAAGGAAGGCAAAATTGATCTGTTGGGAACACCCTCAGAACAATGGCTCGGTTGTCCCCTTATTGTAGAAGATAGACCCATTGGAATCATGGCCGTTCAAAGCTATTCCAAAGATGTGGTCTATCATGAGAGTGATATGGAAATGCTGAACTTTGTTTCCGATCAGATTGCTCTGACCATAAAGATCAATATTGAGGATGAAAAACTCAGAAAATCAGAATCAATGCATCGTGAACTTTCGATTCAATTAAGCGATTCCAATAACATCAAAGCCCTGCTTCTCGATGTCATTTCCCATGATCTGAAAAACCCTGCAGGAGTAATCTCTGGCATTGCTGGAATGTTGACCATGGACGAAGAGGCTAGCGATGAAATTCAACTCATTAAGGATAGTTCCGATGTGTTACTAAAAGTCCTCGATAATACTACAGCATTAGCCCGTATTACCCTGGGCGAGAGTATCAATATGATTGATGTAAATATTAGTGACTTGGTTAATGAAGTTATTGATGAGTATCAAACAAGTTTTAAGGGTGAGGGAAATCCACTTCAAATCAGTGTCGAAACTGACATTATACGAACTGCCAATCCCATCATCGCAGAAGTATTTCGGAACTACTTGAGCAATGCCCTAAAGTATGCACCTTCTGGGGAATCGGTTGAAGTGATTCTTAAAAAAGATTCAGAACGTATCGAGTTTTCTGTAAGTGATGTCGGCAACACCATTGCAGAGGAAGATCGGGATTCAATATTTCAAAGAAGTAAACAGTTGGCCAATGGAAAGATGCGTGGGTCTGGACTTGGACTGGCAATCGTCAAACGGATTGCAGACGTACATGGTGCCACTGTTGGAGTCAATCCCAATCAACCGACAGGAAATATATTTTATTTACACATACCGCTAGCAGTGAAGCAGAGTTGAACATAAACGAATGGATAATCCTATGACAGTATTGGTTGTTGAAGACGATTTTGCATCGAGACAGTATCTATTATTGCTCCTGAGAAAACTCGAGTACCTATCTATCGCCGCTGAGACAGGGGAAGAAGCTCTTGAATTGATGAAGAATAACTCTGCAGATATTTTCCTGCTAGATATTGCTCTAGGACCAGGGATTAATGGAATAGAGTTGGGTACAGTCCTCAAGAGAGAGGAACGCTTTGCAGGAGTTCCAATGGTGGCAGTAACTGCATTTACTAAAGATAAATTAGATAATCTTGATGAAGCAGGTTTCTCCGACTACATGGCAAAGCCTTACACCATTGTTCAGTTACAACAATTACTGGAAAAACACCTTAATTAGTTAAAGTTCCCATCCCCAAGGAACAAATCCGTATCATCTAGCAAAAATAATTCTATAATATAGAATGAAAATTAGTGATATCCTCCAGGAGAGAAAAGACCCCTTTTTAAGTTTCGAAATTATTCCCCCTGCCAGAGGTAGAAGTGCACGTGAAATCTATGAGATCATTGATGAACTGATCGAATTCAAACCCCCCTTTATTGATGTGACCAGTCATGCAGCAGATTCATATTTTATTGAGCAAGATAATGGAACCTTTACCAGGCACATCAAGCGAAAACGACCTGGAACCATAGGATTGTGCGCTGCCATTAAGTACCGTTATCAACTGGAAGCTGTTCCTCACCTACTCTGCCAGGGATTTACAAAACAAGAGACAGAAGACGCCTTAATAGAATTGAACTATTTGGGTATTGATAATGTATTGGCGATTCGTGGCGATCAATTGCTGTATCAAAAAGCACATCCCATGGGGCGAGAAGCAAATGAATACGCTCTGGATCTGGTAAAACAGATCAGTAATATGAATCGCGGTAAATATCTGGAAGATATCCTTGACGCAGATGAATCAGATTTCTGTATCGGTGTGGGAGGTTATCCAGAGAAACACCCTGATGCCCCCAGTAAAAATGCAGATATTAGATACCTGAAAAAGAAGGTTGATGCTGGTGCCCAATACATCGTCACTCAGATGTTTTTCGACAATCAGGATTACTATGACTTTGTTGATCAGTGCAAGGAAGAAGGCATTACAGTTCCTATCATTCCAGGCATAAAACTGGCAACAAGAAAGACGCAACTTCGCTCATTGCCTCATGCGTTTTCAGTAAACATCCCAGATGAATTAGTAACGAGCCTTGAGTTGGCCGAAACCTCTCATGAACGAGCTGAAATTGGCATCAAGCATGCCATTGAACAATGCGAAGATTTGCTCAATAACGGTGTGGAATGTCTTCATTTTTATGTCATGCAGGATGTACGTCTGGTCAAACAAGTAGCTAGAGCACTCAATTTATCCTAAAGTGGTTCAGTAAGTCGTATTTCACCGGTTTGGAAGGCGTGTAGTTTTCCATCAATATTGATAAGTGCGTCACCCCTGGCGTTAATCCCTGAAAATTGCCCTTCGAAATAACCTTGTGGAGATTCCCACTGAACCAATTGATTCATTCGGTAGGCTTTTTTGTTCCACTGAGTTGCCAAACCTTCACCGTCATCCAGAGAAGACAAATTTCCAAAAAATGAATTCACAAATGCATCTATTAAACTGGATCTGTCTGGGTTTTCCAATCCCTCAAGTTTGAGGGAGGTGGCCTGGTTCTGAATTGTAGGGGCAAAATTATCCTTCTCATGGCTCAGGTTTAATCCAATCCCAATGATGGCAGACACAATAGCCTCTCCTTGCCATTGAAGCTCCGTAAGTATGCCTCCACACTTCTTTGAATTGATCATGATGTCATTGGGCCATTTCAGCTGGATGTCATCATTAATAAGAGGTGAGGTGATTTCCTGGACAACGGTACCTGTATATATGGATAGCATCTGGAGGTTGTGGGAGAGTGAAGTCTTCCCACCAAGATAGAGTGACATCCAAAGACCCAAACCTGCAGCCGATTCCCATCTCCGTCCCTTTTGGCCTTTCCCTTGTGATTGCGCATCACTCACAACCAAAACATTGGAATCCTGGAACTCCTGACGGCGTCTCTTTAACTCGAGATTGGTAGAATCAACCGTATCAAGAAAAATGGTTTTATCGAGAATTGGGTGGGAATTCATACATTGAGATATGGATTGTGTTGAATAGTATTTAACCCTGATATTCGCCAAATACAGATCGGAGGGTATTGGAAATTTCACCGATGGAGGCGTATTCACGAACTGCTAGCAAGATAAACGGATACAGGTTTGTCTCAGTTTCTTGGGCGGCAGCTTTCAGCTCATAGAGCGATTTTTCAAGCGCAACCCCATCACGTGCAGCTTTGACTGATTTCAAGTCTTCCAGCTGTTCCTGGGCGGCAGTTGCCTCTAGTTTCAAGATCTCGGGTTGAAGTTCTTGGTCATCAATGAATTTATTCTGCCCAATAACAATACGCTCTCCCTGCTCAATATCCTGCTGATATTGATAGGCGCTATTGCCAATTTCATTCTGAAAGTAGCCCAGCTCAATAGCTTTCACCGCACCACCCAGTTCATCCACTTTCTTTAGATATTCAAATACTTCGTCTTCCAATTTGTCAGTCAAGCTTTCTATAACTTCAGAGCCTGCCAGGGGATCGACATAGTTAGTGACACCACTTTCAAATCCAATGACTTGTTGGGTTCTGATAGCCAACCTTGCAGACTCCTCGGTTGGAAGGGCAAGCGCTTCATCTCGTGAGTTTGTGTGCAAGGACTGAGTGCCACCCAAAACGGCTGCAAGAGCCTGGAGTGTCACTCGGACTACATTGTTGTCAATCTGTTGAGCGGTAAGGGTAGAACCACCTGTTTGGGTATGGAATCGGCACATCATGGCTTTTGGATTGGTAGCGCCAAAACGCTCCTTCATTATTTTTGCCCAGATACGACGAGATGCGCGGAACTTGGCGACCTCTTCCATTAAATCATTGTGGGCATTCCAGAAAAATGACAGTCTGGCTCCAAACTTATCTACATCCAGACCTGCTGCAATGGCAGCTTCCACATAGGCAATTCCGTTGGCAAAAGTAAATGCCAGCTCCTGTGCTGCGGTGGATCCTGCTTCACGGATATGGTATCCTGAGATAGAAATGGTGTTCCAGTTGGGGATATGCTCATTGCAGTAGGAGAAAACATCGGTGATCAGCCGTAAAGATGCCTGAGGAGGATAAATGTACGTTCCACGGGCTATGTATTCCTTCAGAACATCATTTTGGACTGTACCACGCAGCTGTTGGCTACTCACACCTTGCTTTTCAGCCACGACCTGGTACATGGCTAGCAGGATGATAGCTGTTGAGTTGATGGTCATGGAGGTGGACACCTTATCCAGGGGTATACCTTTGAAAAGAACTTCCATATCAGCAAGCGTGTCTATGGGTACACCAACCTTCCCAATTTCACCCTCAGCAATGGGGTCATCAGAATCATATCCAATCTGGGTTGGCAAATCGAAAGCGACAGAAAGGCCAGTGGTCCCCTGATCTAGCAAATATCTGTACCTGGCATTTGAGTCTTTAGCGCTGGAAAAGCCGGCATATTGTCGCATCGTCCACTTTCTGGAGCGATACATTTCATCATATATTCCCTTTGTAAAAGGATATTGTCCAGCTTTTTCCCCTTGACTACTCATCACATGCTCCTAAATCCCGCGCTCGGTCTTGATCTCTTGGTATGCTTCGTTGATAGCTTTGAATTTATCCTCGGCCATTTTTTGGAATTCTGGTCCAAGATGTTGAACTTTGTCCGGATGAAACCGCGTTGCCATGGAGCGATACGCCTTTTTGATTTCCTGATCACTAGCTGATGAGGTTATCTCCAATATCTGGTAATAGGAGTTGGTATTTTTTACAAAAATGGCCATGATAGCATCTACGTCACGGGCATTTAGCTTTAAGTGTTGGCCTATCTCCTGAATGATTTCAACCTCGCTGGGATGGACCTGACCATCTGCCTGGCTGATTCCAAATAGAACGTGGATGAGCTGAAGTTTCTCAGCCGTATTCATATGACTATTTATCTGATTGGCTATTTCATAGATGTAGTAGTCTTGTTCCAGTAAATTCTTTAATAATACCAGCATTTCCTGGGCGTTATCACGGCCAAAACTTTTTATGAGGAATTGCTTTACATAATCTAATTCTGCTTTGACTACTTTTCCGTCTGCCTTCATCACTGCAGCAACCAGAACCAACATGGCAATGGCAAAATCACCTGGTCTGGTCTGCTGTGAAATTCTGGGGCCTGAACCTTGTCCCATATTGGGATTCGCATCGACCTGACCACCCAACCACCAACCTATTAATCCTCCGATGGGTCCTGCAAAAGCCCACCCGAGTCCAGCTCCGAACATTCTACCTAGCATTTGAATTCCAATATTTTAATTATCATCAGAGTGGCTTACACAATCTCGATGATGTTTGTTCCCTTTTCAACGGTTTGACCTTCGGCCACACCAATCTTTTTGACAGTTCCTGAAACTGGAGATTTAATTTCATTTTCCATCTTCATGGCTTCAATGAGAAAAAGAGGATCCCCTTCCTTAACCTCATCCCCTGGAGCATGGAAAATTTTGGTCACAAGACCAGGAATTTGAGCACTGATCAAGCCAGCTTTCACTTCCTTAAGAGCATCCCAACCTAATTCCCTGAGGTGCAGGTGTACTGCATCAAGGATTTCCAGATTAATGGGGGTCCCATTTACGTTTACTCGATTTGCTTCGCTGGGACAAACCCCAACCACAAATGATCGATTGTTCATCAGTACACTATAAACTCCCGGTTGAACTTGAATCGCCTCAAAACGCAATTCTTTTTCACCTGTATTAATGACTAATTCGTTGGAATCGATACTGAAATTAGCTTCTAAGGATCGCTTGTTGGCATTTATTTCGAACTTCATCAAACATTTCTCCCCAGCTGTGCGGTGACCCAGTTTGACCGCGTTTTCTTGGTTGAGTCAGATGAGTTAGAACTATGTTTGATTTGATTTTGATGATGAAAAAGCGAACCACCTGCAACCAAAAGTACTTCGTCGGTTGAAGCAGCCAGGTCAGCATGTAATTCTTCCCTGAAATTGGCATAGAAGTGAGTGTCGTAAGTCCCCATACGGAAAACTGGATGCCTCACTACAGATCGACAAAACTGTATGGTTGTCTCAATACCACCGATATAAAATTCTCGGAGCGCCCGCTCGCTTCGGTTAAGTGCTGAATCTCTATCCTTTGCCCAACAAATCAGCTTTCCCAGCATGGGGTCATAGTATGGTGTGATTTCAATGCCCTGTCTGATGGCTCCATCAAATCTTGTTCCTGCACCATCAGGGATTTGAAGCATGACAATTTCTCCCGTGGAAGGAGCAAAGTTATTGGCAGCATCTTCAGCATAAATACGACATTCAATTGCATGCCCTGTGGTGCTGATGTCAGCTTGTTTGATAGATAAAGGCTGGCCAGAGGCAATTCGGATTTGCTCAGCGACCAAATCTATTCCCGTCACCATTTCAGTCACGGGATGTTCCACCTGCAGACGCGTATTCATCTCAAGGAAATAAAAATTTCTATGCTTGTCGACCAGAAACTCCACAGTTCCTGCGCCCACATATTTACAACTCTCAGCAGTTTCTACTGCAGCCTGACCCATCTTTGCTCTGAGATCATCATCGATGAAGGGACTTGGAGATTCTTCAATCACTTTCTGATAGCGTCTCTGAATGGAACATTCACGTTCGTTCAAATGGATTGTATTTCCGTGGGTATCAGCCAGAATTTGAAATTCAATATGATGGGGCTCTTCCAGATACTTTTCTACATAGACCCGGCCATCACCGAAGGCTGATTGTGATTCCCTCTCAGCTTTACCGACAGCATCTTCGAATTCATCTGATGAGTTAACGATGCGCATACCTTTTCCACCGCCACCACCAGCAGCCTTGATAAGCACGGGGAAACCAATCTCTTTGGCAACCTTGAGGGCTTGAGCAATGTCAGCAATTGGCTCTTCTGTACCGGGTACTACCGGCACCTGTGTCTTAAGCATTTCTTGACGCGCCATGGTTTTGTCGCCCATGATCTTAATCGCAGAAGCAGGGGGTCCGATAAAAACGCAACCGGCCTTGGAAACCTCGCTGGCAAAATCTGTATTCTCGGATAAAAAACCATAGCCTGGATGAATGGCTTCCGCACCGGATTCTCTAGCTACTTCAAGTATTTTTTTGTAGTTAAGATAACTTTCGGTGGAGGGGGCTGGACCAATGTGATAGGCTTCATCAGCAAAAAGTACATGGGGAGCAGTGCGATCAGCTTCAGAAAAGACAGCCACCACTTCAATGCCCATTTCCCGGCAGGTTCGCATGACTCTTAATGCAATTTCTCCTCGATTTGCGATCAAAATTTTCTTAAACATTTATTCTGCTCCTACCATGCTTCGAAATTCATCTTCAGTGAGAATTTTAACTCCCAGTTTATTGGCTTTCTCCATTTTGGAGCCAGCGCCTGGACCTGCTACCAAGTAGTCCGTTTTTTTGCTGATAGTGTTTGCTGATGCACCACCCAGCGACTCAACCAATACCCTTGCTGAATCCCGGTTAAAGTGCTCCAACTTTCCAGTAAATACAAAGGACAACCCTGAAAATATACCTTCACTCCTGGCGCTCACATCGATTGTGGGGTTTAATCCGTATTTTGATAATTTTTCCAGGATTTCAAGATTGTCTGAATCCTTAAAAAACTCTACCAATCCTCTGGCTACGATGGGACCCACTTCATGGGTTGCTTCAAGATCTTCGACGGTTGCTTCTCCCATGGCTGGAAGGGAACCATATTTATTGGCAATAACCTTGGAAATATGCTCACCCACATTCCGGATACCCAGACCATGGATTAACCGCCACAAATCAGCCGATTTGCTTGATTCAATCGCCTCCATGGTATTGAGAGCTGACTTTTCTGCCATTCGGTCTAAATTTGCCAGTTGTTCCAGGTTGAGCGTATAGATATCTGCAATACTGGCAATGAGACCCGTATCTACCAACTGTGCTACCAACTTGGTCCCAAAACCATCAATATCCATGCAGCGTTTGGCAACAAAATGCTCAATACGTCCTTTAATTTGAGCAGGACAGGAAATATTCTGACAGAAGTGTTTGGCTTCTCCCTCGAGACGGATGACATGACCATCACAAGCTGGGCATTGATCTGGAATGATGTAGGGTTGGGAACCTGCAGGTCGCTTTTCCAGGATGGCTTTCACCACCTCTGGAATGACGTCACCTGCCCGTTGAACCACCACGGTGTCACCTTCTCGAACATCCTTGCGATCAATTTCATCCTGATTGTGGAGGGTTGCTCTGGCCACCATGACACCCCCGAGATGTACAGGTTCAAGATTTGCCACGGGAGTCACAGCACCGGTTCTTCCCACACTGGGGACGATGCTTAAAATTTTTGTAATTTCCTGGCGTGCTTTAAACTTCCCGGCAATTGCCCACCGTGGGGATCGACTCCGAATACCCATACGGTTTTGATAATCCAGACGGTTCACTTTGGTAACCGTACCATCGATATCATATTCCAGATTTTCTCTATTGCTCTCCAGCTTATTGTGGAATTGAATCACACTTTCGATGCTGGGACACAATTCGTACAGATCATTTACTGGAAAACCCCAATCCTTCAGTGCTTGAATAAACTCCATATGGGATTCAACAGAGAAGTTATCAATGCGTCCAGCAGCGTAAAGATTGACCAGCAGATTACGACTAGCCGTGATCCTCGAATCCAGTTGTCGCAAACTTCCGGCAGCGGCATTACGTGGATTGGCAAAGGGTTGCTTCTCTTGATCGAGCTGACGTTGGTTCAGTTGCTCAAAATCCTGATGTCCCATGAACACTTCACCACGAACCTCCAGGTAGGGTGGAATGGATCTCGAGCTGTCCCTGAGCCGTAGAGGTAGTGTCTTTAAAGTACGCAGATTTTGGGTGATATTCTCCCCAGTGAAGCCGTCACCCCTTGTAGATCCAGCCGTGAATACGCCATCTACATAAATCAATTCTACTCCGAGGCCATCCAGTTTTGGCTCAACGACATAGTCGAGCTGCTCTATTTCAAGATCTTTACGGACTCTTCCATCAAAACTGACTAATTCTGCGTCATCCATTGCATTGGATAAGGAAAGCATTGGGATACTATGGGTGAGTTGGTCAAAACCTGAAAGCGGTAAGCTCCCAATTCTTTGTGTAGGAGAATCAGCCTGCCTTAATTCTGGAAATTCGGTTTCGAGGTCTTGTAACTCTCTGAGCATAGCGTCATAGACAGCATCAGATATGGTGGGGTTATCAAGTATATAGTAACGATGATTATGCTCAGTAAGTGCCTCCGTGAGTTCGCGGATGCGTGCAAGGGTTTGTGGTTGATCCATAGGCTGAAAATGTAATCGGCAGGGTATAAAAAAGAAACGCCCCATTAAGGGGCGTCTCTGAAATTGTTGCCTGGAGTGATGCTTATTTAATCAGTGAGTCCATTTGCTCAGTGATGTAATCAGCATGCTCTTTCTCCTCAGGAACAGCGAGCATTCCTTCTCTAAAACGAAGAGAATTGCTTTTGTCCTTTTTGAGGGGCAGGATATAACGTACCATCTTTTTATGGGTACGTGTCTTTCCGCGTACTTTATCTCCAAATGCTTGTGCTTTAGCCATAGTCTTTCCTCCAGTCCTTTAGCGGGGCGAAACTAAACGACAGTCACGCCTATTGCAAATAATTTTGTGCAGCGCTTACTTGAAAGACAGAATATCCTTCTCAAAGACTTTGTGATCGGTATAGCCGACATACTTACGCTGAATATTGAATTCTCTATCAATAACAAAGGTTGTTGGTATGCTGCGCACACCACCATAGGCCTGTACCACATTGCCATCACCATATACAATAGGATAATTAATGTTCATTTTCTCGGCAAAGGGAACCACAACTTTTGCACCACCCCGATCCAGAGAAATGCCCAGGACTACCACATCATCTTTGTAGTCATCCTGAAGCCTTATGAAGCTGGGAATTTCCATTTTACAGGGACCACACCAGGTAGCCCAGAAGTCTAGGATGATAATCTTTCCTTTATAGTCAGATAGTGAAACCTTCTGTCCATTAAGATCGGTGAGGGTGAAATCTGGAGCACTTTGAGCAGATACAGATGTTGTACCGATCATAAAGATACCGAAAATCACAAAGAGGATGGCGGCTGAGCTGGCGATAATTTTATTTTTTTTCATTCTATTCCTTCTTTCGTTGTTGCTCTTAGAGCGATTATCACCCATCGAGTTACAAATTACTGCGATGAATATGGCTTTATAATCCCTTCTTTCACATTATGTTTCTCCGCAATTGCTCGAAAACTGTTTAAATGTCAGCCAGCAGTCAATTTCAAGCACCTCGAGTATGTTTTTGGAGAAGAAGGGGAACACGCATATGAGTCCCAGGAAAATTATCCTGAGTTTGGTTGCTATCACCATGATGGTAGCCTGTAGCAATAATTCGGAGTTGGTAAAAGATATGACATCAAGTAAAAAAGATATGGCCGCCGTTGACGAAAAATTGGGGCTAAGTCGAAATCAAGATGAAGTGGTTTTTCGGCTATTTGCACCAGGAGAAGACCAGGTCAACCTGGTGCTTTTTGAAAAATATGATGATGATAGAGGTGAAAACCTCGTCATGCTCAAAAAGAGCAATGGTGTCTGGGAAATAAGTATTCCCAATGATAAGCTGACAAAATTTTATGCCTATTCAACTTCTGGTTCTGAGAGTATCATCATTCCAGATCCATATTCCCAGGCAGTAGTACGGCAGAATCATTTCAAGTATCCCAGCAAAACCGTCATTTTACCAAAGGACAATTTTGATTGGCAGGGAGATGAGGTAACCTCTGCAGAAATCGGAGATCTCGTGATTCTTGAAGCCCATCTCAGAGATATGACGGTTCATCCAACATCTGGAACCCAGCAGCCTGGTACATATAAAGGCTTTATCGAACCAGCACAAAAGGGCGGCATTGCACATTTGAAAGATATGGGATACAATGCTATAGAATTTCTACCTCTACAAGAGTTTGGAAATATTGAAATCGATTATAAGAATTCAGAACTCAGCACCTGGAATGACTGGAATCCATACGAAGCCAATCACTGGGGCTATATGACCTCATTTTTCTTTGCTCCAGAAATTTACTACGGATCAGATGGGGTGAAAGACCGGGGTACCTGGATCGGGCAGGATGGACGAGTAGTCAATGAGATGAAGGAAATGGTGCGGGTTCTCCATAAGGAGGGCATATCAGTCATACTGGATGTGGTCTATAATCACGTTTCCCAATATGATGACAATCCCTTTAAACTCATTAACAAAGACTACTATTTCAGATTAGATGAAAAGGGGGATTATCTCGCCCATAGTGGTTGTGGTAATGATTTTAAAACCGAGAACAGCATGTCTCGGAAAATGATCATCGAGAGTCTCTTACATTGGATGAACGAGTATCACATAGATGGTTTTCGTTTTGATCTGGCAACTATGATTGATCTGGAAACGGTAGATGCCATAACCGCCGCCACTCAAGCAGTAAACCCAGAGGTAATTCTGATTGGAGAACCCTGGGGTGGAGGCGGATATAATCCAAGCGAGCTGGCTGATCATGGCTGGGCCTCCTGGAATGATCATTTCCGCAATAGCGTGAAAGGTCGGAACCCCCGGGAAAATGATTCGGGTTTTATTTTTGGTAAGCTCTGGGATGGAAACAATACCGAACATTACAAAAAACTCATGCGCGGTTATTTACAAAGTGAGGGTGGACATTTTATGGATCCCTCACAAAGCGTGAATTATCTGGAAAGTCACGATGACAATACCTTGGGCGATTTTATCCGAATATCCCTTGGCAAGGTTGGCTCAGCTGAAAAGGTCACCAGAGCCCAGGTTGCTCAATTGTCACCAGAAGAGCTGACCATACATAAATTGGCGGCCTTGAATCTTTTGACCAGTCAAGGTCCAGTTATGATAGCCCAGGGGCAAAGCTGGGGTCGCGCAAAAGTGATTGCCAACAGCGTTGGAAATGATCCCAATGCTGGCCACCTTGATCATAATTCTTATGAAAAAGATGATGAAACCAACTGGCTGAATTGGGATGAAAAAGAGCTCAATCAAGACCTTGTTGATTACTACCGTGGATTGGTTGCCATCCGAAACAAATATCCTGAAATCAGAAATGTGACCACCGGCTACCGCCAATTTATTGATGGTTCCAGTAAACTTTCCTTTGGCGTTACCATGGGCGATGAGAGCAAGATACTTGTGTTGTTGAATGCCGATAAGAAATCTGATGCGAAATTCTCCTTACCTCCTGGAACTTGGACCATTTTAGCTGATGCCAACCAGGTATATACTGAAGGTCATGGAACCATGGAGAAAGTAGCTGAAGTACCTGAACAATCAGGACTCATCCTCGCTCAATAGGTGACCTATGAAATCAACTACCAAATATCTTCATTTTAAAGTTCCTGAGCGGATGGGCTTTGTCAACATCACCAGAGATGTTGAATCCATTGTGCATGAGAGTGGTGTGCAGGAAGGGCTTTGTTTAGTAAATGCCATGCATATCACCGCATCAGTTTTTATCAATGATGAAGAATCCGGTTTGAAGGAGGATTATAAGCGTTGGTTAGAGTGGCTCGCTCCTTTTGACGCCAGTCCCGAGCGCTATCACCATAATCGCACTGGTGAGGATAATGGGGATGCGCATCACAAACGTCAGATTATGGGACGTGAAGTGGTTGTTGCCATCACCAAAGGTCGTCTGGATTTTGGTACCTGGGAACAGATTTTCTATGGTGAATTTGATGGCAGACGTGACAAACGCGTTCTGGTAAAAATTATTGGCGAGTGATTTAAAAGTTAGAAGTTAGAAGTTTAAAAGATCGAAAATAGAAGTATGGAGTGATTCTCACAAGAATGTGTTGCTCCGAGAATTGTTACTCCTCATCGATCAAAGTCCACCCAACATTAAACCCAAAAACCCAAAAACCCAAAAACTCAAAAACTCATTAACTCAGACCCACCCTTCGAGTTGTTCACTCCGTTCACCCTCAGGGAGACAAAACTCCCAAACCCATCTAACTCAAACACTCATATACTCAGACCCACCCTTCGAGTTGTTCACTCCGTTCAACCTCAGGGAGACATAACTCCCAATCCCATCGAACTCAAATACTCTCTAACTCAAAAAACTTATTAACTCATAGTCCCAACTCTTCCCTAACAATTTTTGTCCATAAAGCATAACCCACTTCATTCATGTGCAAGCCATCTGGTCCAAAAATATCTGGACGAGGCGTGCCATCATCACCCAGCATGGGTGTAAACACATCAATAAAGTAAAGATTCTCTAGCTCCTCGGTACGCGCCTTGATCAGGGCGTTGGCTTTCGCCATATTTTCTAAATGATCAATACGGGCTAGGCTGGGTTTAATGGAGATAAAAAAGATGGGTTTCTTGGGCCACTTTTCGAGCACCCCTGAAACGAAAATGTTGTAGTCCCGTAGCACTACTTCAGGTGATTTTCCTGCTGCAATATCGTTGTCTCCTTCGTACACCAAAATAGCATTAGGACTGTAGGGGAATACGATATCATTAATGAAAAAAATCAAGTCTGACATGTGAGATCCGCCAAACCCGCGATTAAGCACATCGAGTTCAGGAAAGTCGGTGCTTAGTGATTTCCAACCCCGGATACTAGAACTGCCCACAAAAAGTACAGAATTTGAGCGAGGTTTTTTTAATGAATCAGCAGATTTAATTTCTGCTATTGCTTCAGAAAAACGTTGGGGATCAACCATAACTTCTGGTGCTGCAGTGGGCGTTGAACCGCAGTTGAAAATGAAGCTGGTGATGACAATCAGGCAAAGACTTAAGACAATTGGGCTTAAAACTTTTTTCATAGTATTTCTCGCTTATTGAGTGCTAAAACATAACAAAAATTTGTGCTTAAAATATGCAGGGGGGAGTGATGACAATCAACTTATAAAATCCAAAACCAATGTGGACAGCTCATCCGGTTTATCCGCATGCAACCAGTGTCCGGCCCCCTCAATAGTCTGTAATTGAGCGAGGGGAAAATATTGTAGAATTTCCGTAGAGAGCGATGATTCCAGATAGTCGGAATTTTCTCCCCGGAGAAAAAGAACTGAACCTAGAAAGGATTGATCGAGCCCCAGATTCATTGTCAGGTCGTTATAATGTTCCAACAGGGCATCTCGATTGAATTTCCAGGCTAGACTACCGTCTAGTCTCCTCAGGATGTTTTTTAGTAGAAACTGCTGAACGGGAGGTGATTCAATGAGGTTTTGAAGCTCCTGTTTGATTTCATCCCTGTTTGTGAATTCATCTGGGTTAATTGCTGATAGCGCTTTCAGAATGAACTCATGTTTTCCAACCACACGATCCATCCCAATATCCAGAACCGTTAAACTATTGACCATATCTGGATAGAGGGAGGCAAAGCGCATTCCCACCTTACCACCCATGGAGTGTCCAACTATATGGACAGACTCCAATCGTTCCTGAGCAATGAATTGGTGGAGGTCCTGTGTTAGCTCTGCATAGTCCATGACAGATTCATGGGGTGAACTACCATGGTTGCGCTGATCCAGAGTGAAAACTTGAAATGATTGTCCCCAACGACGAGCCAGAGTGTGCCAATTATCTGACGACCCGAAGAGACCGTGTAATATGATGAGGGGTTCACCCTTTCCATATTTTCTGTAGTGGAGCTTCATTGGCTTTACTTAATGAGTAGTCCCTTTTGGGATACTGTCTCGGTACCAATGACCCCCTTAAAGAGGTAAACGCCAGTTGGTACTTCTTTTCCAGAGTAATCCAAACCATCCCAAATTGCTTGATATTTTCCTGGAGGATAATCAGCTGATACTAGTGATTTGATTTTCCGTCCCTGGATGTCAAATACTGCAATTTCTACTGAGCTCGTCTTATCAACCTCGAAGTTAAGTGAGGTTGAAGGATTAAACGGATTTGGAAATACCGGAGAAAGATAGGCGGTCTCAGGTTTCGTATTCATATCCGTAGCAGATTGAACCCCAGGCATGAATGTCACTCTGAACTCCCCGCTAAGATCAGCTGGGATGCTCAAATTCCGACTCACTCCTGAAAAGTTTGTGTATTCTTCACCATCTAATTGAACGGATTCAATGCGAAATGGTGCTTCTGTGCTGTGCAGAGGTGTCAGGGTCAGCATGCGGTCCACTGGCTCAGCTTCAAACCAGTAGTAAAGTGAAAAAGCGGTTTCCTGTAAAAATAAAGATCCATACAAATAGGCATAATAACCCGTTTCTATGGAGTGGTAAGCGGCCTTACCACTGCCACCCTTATTCAAACCCCAGGTTTCATCCCCGTATCGAGTCCGATTTTCATAAACATCCCCATAGGTATGATCCACAAAATGCTGCATAAAGAAATGAAGTGTTTCATCTGCTACCTCTATATATCTGTCATCTGCTGTGACACTATATAGCTGAAATCCTGCTGTTACGGCCTGTTCCATTTGCCACCAGGCTTTGGCTGTGTCGGGATTTCCCCACATTAACATCCCACCCGTCGTCCGATTGTAATCTTTATAGGGACCACCAAGGTCATGATCATATCCATTGTTCAGCACATCTGCCATGAGAGCTTCTGCAGCCTCCAGATATTCTGGCAGGGGATCAATTTGATAGACACGAATCAGGCACCAGGCGGATTTAAGAACGTGACCCATAATGGTCATGGTTTCACCATTGTCCCAATTCCAATTGGCATCGAATTCCTCAACAAAACCAACAGCCTGTGAAGGCATGGATCCCACGAGGTGCTCAATGATCTCTTCCGAGATTTCGTGCATCCTGTCCAGATAAATTTGGGACCCTGTTTGCAGGTACAGACTCAATAAATGGGTTGTTATGGCATCCACCGTTGCATTAAAGCTTTTGTTGTAGGTGGCCGATCCATTGTAAGTAGCCCAGTCATAGTAACCATGGAAATCATCCCTGTCATCCCAGTAGATATCTTCTAAATGTGAATAACCCTGGAGAAGCATGTTCAGATCAGTTGAATCGCCAAATGCTTCGAAGGCTGCAGAGGGACCCAGCAGGGCGTAGTGTTCATCGAAGGCTGACCGACCATTTGTCGCTCCTTGAACGTTGCCATCGATATCCATCTGTGAATACCAGCCACCATTGACTGCATCCCAGGCATGCTCATACATAAAGTCTAATCCCGCTCTTGCATATTCACGATACTGGTCATGGCCTGTCATCATATAGGCACGTGTGAAACCATAGGCGTTCCGCGTCTGGGTTAACAAATTTTTATTGGTACCCCATGATGTGATTACATCACCTTCACGATCAATATTTGTATAGTATCCGCCCCTGGTTTCATCCAGGGTATTCATCCAGAATTGAGCACAACTATCTACATAGCCAATGGTGAGTGCGGGATCATTCAAGTAAGGTGAAACTGGTACATATTGGGCCTTCAGCCCAAAGTTGAGTATGAGGAGGGTGAGACTGGTACACACAATTCTTAGCATTAAGAATTCCTAACTGATGAGGGTGACAGGATCATTTAGATTTACGCTCCCAGTACTTAGGGCAACTAGATTCATGCCGAACATGACCTTTCCATCTTGCTTTCGATAGGTCGCCAGCGTTTTCAGGGGTTCTTTGGATGCAGCGCCAGTCTTTTGATCGATGGTTGTGACCTGACAACGAGCGCAAGGTTTTACTACCATAAATTCAACTTCACCGATCCTGATTCTTTTCCACTCATCTTCAGCAAATGCTTTAAAGCCACTCACCACCAGATTTGAGCGAAACCTATTCATGGGAATGGGGCTTTTAAGTCGACTGTTGAGGTCATCCAGGGATTCTTGAGAAGTGAGCAGGTAGGGATAGCCATCGGCAAAACTGACCTCAAATGAACGATCCTGTGGAAGATTTTTCTTAATCAGGGGACGATGCACATCCTCATTCATGTGAATAAGATGAACTTGTTGTTCCAGGACGTCGCTAAACCAGTTATCGCTTTCCTGACCCACCCATACACCATCAACCTTATCCTTCCAGATCATGGCCTGCTGTCGAACATGACTTTTAACATTCAAGTGTAGCTTGAGTG
The DNA here is from genome assembly GCA_013202495.1 of Fidelibacterota bacterium. Lineage (GTDB taxonomy): Bacteria > Fidelibacterota > UBA8477 > UBA8477 > JABMPR01 > JABMPR01. The sequence continues at coordinate 24,206 of JABMQQ010000080.1, forward strand.
AGGATTTGTCAGGGTATTTCACCAGGAGGTGGTCGTTGTTCTGAGAGATTTTGACCTGACCCAGCAGAGGAGTTGTACGTTGGGAGATAAATTGACCCGCTTCATCAATTAGAAGCCAGCGTCTATCCAGTGGAAACCCACGGTTCAATACCTGACTCGACTGGAGATCAATTCCAGAGCAGGACTTGATGGGGTAAATGGATATTTGATCCAGTTTCGGCATGCAGTGCTTGCCTTAATTATACATTAAAGTGGAAGTAGATACAGTCACCTTCTTGAACGATATATTCCTTGCCCTGTAAGGATATCAAACCCTTCTCTTTCAATACCTTTTCAGAACCATGAATCATAAGGTCATCAAACTTGAAGATAGCCGCTTTGATGAAGCCCTTCTCGAAATCGGTATGAATTTCAGCAGCAGCTTTAGGGGCTGTTGAACCCTGCTTGATCGTCCAGGCTCTGACTTCTTTTGGACCAGCGGTATAAAATGATTGAAGGTGCAGTAGGTCGTATGCCCGGTGGATCAGCTTATTCAGTCCGGGCTCAACGAGTCCGTATTCCTCACAAAAGTCTACTTTTTCCTCATCATCCAACAGTGCAATTTCCTGCTCAAGCTTGCCGCATAAACGCAAAGCTCCAGCTCCCGTGGATTCTGCATAATCGAACAAGCGCTGGGTCAGTGAGCCTCGTTCTTCAGCTAAAATTTCATCTTCATCTACATTTGCCACATAGAGAATGGGTTTCATCGTGAGTAAAAAGTAGCCCTTGGTTCGCACGGTTTCATCCTCATCCAGATCCATGCTTCTCACGGGTTTGATCTCATCGAGGTGCTCTCGGATTTTGGTGAGTAAAGCTTCATCCGCTTTAGCATCCTTATCACCTGATCGAGCCAACTTCGTCACTCGATAAAGCTGTTTCTCAACAGAATCCAGATCCTTGATGATGAGTTCACTCTCAATAGTTTCAATATCCCTGATGGGATCAATGGAGCCCTCCACATGGGTGACATTGTCATCTTCAAAGCAACGCACGACATGAATAATGGCTGTGACTTCCCTGATATGTCCCAGAAATTGATTTCCCAGACCTTCACCTTTGCTGGCACCTCTGACCAGACCAGCAATATCCACAAATTCCATGACCGCCGGTGTGGTCTTTTCTGGTTCATATATCTTTGTCAATGCCTGCAACTTCTCGTCAGGAATTGGCACAATACCCACATTGGGGTCAATGGTGCAAAAAGGATAATTTTCAGCGGGGATATCTGAAGCGGTTAGCGCATTAAAAACCGTAGATTTACCAACGTTTGGTAATCCAACAATTCCACAGGTTAAAGCCATTCTCGTATTCCTAATTTATCTTATCTGTTTAACAATTTATAATCAATGGAAATCTTATGCTTGGGACGAAACTCATCCAATAAAATGCTTCTGGTAGAGGCAAAACGTTCTCTTTCCATATCTTCCTCAAGTTTGTTTTTGATAGAGTCAAAAGGGAGAGGGAATCGTTTGCGTTCTATTAATTTAACCAGAGTCCACTGTTTGTTATATCTCACAGGACCAGCCAGCGTACCAATGGCGATACTCCTGCCCAGAGTGAAAAGGGGGTTGGTTTCTCCTCCAGCAGTGATCCAGAACGTTTTATCACCAATATCCGTCGAAATGTTAGCATCTCGTAGTTTATAGAGGGCTTTGCGAGCCACAGTACTGTCGGAAAAATAAAAAATCTCAATTTTCAAGCTATCAGGAGCATGGTATTTGTTCAGCTTATGGGTCTGGTAGTAATTACGATGGTGATCTTCGGTAAATTCAAGTGTATCTGCTATTAAACCCACATAAGTATCTGCAATTATTTGATCCTGACTATCCTGGACTTCCTCCAATACATCTGGGTGATTTTGAAGTCCAAGGTCTCGGGCCTCACGAGCTATCATTTCATCTCTAATAATGTTTGAAGCAGCAACATACAAATTGCCATAGAGGAGGGAACGATCCAAATCCGGTAGCCTTTTTAATATTTCAGCGACTGACCACGATTCCCCATCCACTGTGAGCAAAGTTTCTTGTCTCAGATTGTCAAGGCTGGTTGTTAATCCTGCTAGCTCCAGTGCGGGTCCAGATTGAGCCCCACCGGGATTTAAATGGGCAATAACCTTAGGCCAAACTTGTCTGGCAATTTCGCGATTGAATTCGATTTTGAAATCTACCATAAAATCATTGAGTACCTGTTTGCCCAGGAGATTTTCGCGACGCTCGAGAATCTTATTGTAGATTAAATCACGATTCTTTTGATAGTCTTCCTCAGTTACAAAAACTTCTTCCTGACTATCATCGACGGAAAGGATATGCCAGCCATATTGACTTCTTACAGGTTGGGATATTTGACCTGCACTCAGGCTATATACTGTGTCTTCAAGAGTTTCATCCAGATCCCCAAATGTCATCCAGCCCAAAGCACCACCATTTTTTGAGAGCATGGTATCTGCGAAAACCTCTTGAGCAAGGGTATAGAAGGATTCCTCCCCGGAGGCTAACCTTCGCGAATACTCCCTGATGTCTTCCTCGGTTTTTGCAAAGAGATGCCTTACAAACAGCCCTTTTTGCCCCCTCTTAAAACCTGTTCTGAGATCTTCCTCCGTGGGGAATTCCAACTGGTCCTTAACCCAGGTCCTGTACAACTGACGCGATAAGGCACGATTTTCAATAAGCGTTCTCATTCTCATTATATGCGAGCTGGTATCCAAATTCGATTCTCTACCTTTTTGAGCGAGGATTTTCTGACCGATGAGGAAATTGATCATGTCAGAACGATTTTCTTCACTGTCGAATTTGTCGCCATACAATAAAACAGGGAGGTAGGTACGCTGAAAGCTGGTTTCGCTTATTTCAATATTATCCACAGTGGCAACCACAGTGCGTTTAGCTTCAGGTGCAGATTCTTCTTTGGAGCACTGGAGGAACAGAAATGTGAAGACCAGGAGTAGAGCAGGAGCGTTTCGGAACATTAAATCAGAGCCTCACATAGTTTCTCAAAACCATTTAGATTTTCCTTCGAGCCCAACGCGATCAATTTATCATCGGCATTCAGTTTATAGTTGGGATCAGGATTAAAGTTTGCCTCGCCGGTACGCTGCTCAACTGCAGTGATGATGATATCGTGGTTTTTCCTAACTTCAAGATCGATGAGTGACTTGCCTTCAGCCAGTGAGTTCGCTTCAATCATGATGGTTTCCAGAACCAAGTCAAGATTCCCTCTATTCATGATGAGTTCGATAAAATCGACAACACCGGGGGCCATAGCTTGTCGGGCTAGTTTAGTCCCTGCTGCTTCATAAGGATTAATCACATGGTTTGCTCCAGCCCGAGTCATCTTAGGGATAGATGCTGGAACTGTAGCTCTTGTTAAAATTAAGAGATCACTATTCAAACTTCTTGCAGATAATGTCAAAAACAAATTGTCCTGATCATCTTTCAAAACACCTATAAGCGTGGTGGCTTTCTCAATTCCCGCATTCAACAAGACTTCGTCTTGAGTTGCATCTCCTTCGATAAGCATGATATCATTCTGAACCAGAGTGGCGATTTTTTCTACATCTTTTTCAATCACAACAAAACTTTTACCGGCGTTTTGAAGCTCCTTGGCAATGGCTTGTCCCATGCGTCCATATCCACAAAGGATGTAGTGATCGTTTAATTTTTTAACTCGTTTCGCCATGCGAAACCTCCTGTAGCGTTTGAGATCCACTGCTTGCTGTGCTATGTGACCAGCAATAATGAAGAATAAACCGATTCCTGAAAACATAATAAAGATGGTCCAGAGGTGGCCCAGGTCAGACATCTTCCAGACCTCTTGAAATCCAACTGTAGCCAGAGTAATAGCCGTCATATAAAAGGCATCAAACCAGCCGACATGCTCAATAATTACATAGCCAGTGGTTCCTAAAAGGATGATGCCCAGCATGCTCAGGATCAGTTGTTCTATTCTCGTTTCCAGCATCCGTAATAATAGTTTTGGCAATGCCTGAAGGCTATCAAAAATAATGACTGGGAGTGATACATTTAGCCCTGGGAATTCAGTTAATTACTTCCAACTCTCGGCCTTTCAGACCCAATGCTTTTGGATTACATTGTGAGCCGATGAGAACCGCACTGAACACTATTAATTACCCCATAAACGAAAA
>JABMQQ010000081.1 GCA_013202495.1 Fidelibacterota bacterium
GAGGCAGCCCGTGAAAAACTACGCCTTCTGGGTTTAAATCCTGAACAAATTCAATCCATTGAGAAGCGCGGAACCCCTTCCGAACGGATTACAATTTATAGTCCAATGTCAGGCGTAGTAATACATAAACATGCAGTTGAAGGGATGTATGTATCTACTGGGACAAACATTTACACCATTGCCGATTTGAGCCGGGTATGGGTGATCCTGGATGTATATGAATCCGATTTATACTGGTTGAACTATGGACAGAAAGTTGAATTTACCGTCGAAGCGTTACCTGGCGAAGTTTTTACCAGACAGGTTGCCTTTATTGACCCCTCTCTGGATACCGATACTCGCACAGTTAAAGTGAGACTGAACATTGCTAATCCGCAGGGCAAGCTAAAACCCGGGATGTTTGTCCGGGCTGTAATTCATGCTATGGTAGATTCGCATGGAAATACGGTTAATCCCGAATTAGCTGGTAAATGGGTAAGTCCCATGCATCCTGAGATAGTTAAGGATCATCCCGGTACTTGCGATATCTGTGGAATGCCTTTAGTCCCAGCGGAAAAGTTAGGAATAGTAAAAATGCCAGCCCACAACGAACTACCCCTTCTTATTCCTGCCAGTGCAGTATTGCTAACTGGAAAACGCGCCGTCGTTTATGTTAAGGTTCCCGAAGCTGAGGAACCCACCTTTGAGGGTCGGGAAGTGCAATTGGGAGTACGCGCAGGAGATTATTACATAGTTAAAGCCGGTCTAAGAGAAGGCGAAGAAGTTGTCACAAATGGTAATTTTAAAATCGACAGCGCCATGCAACTGAGTTCTAAACCGAGCATGATGAACCCGAAAGGCAGACCATCTTCGACCGGACCTGAACACCCTACCGACACAGTATCCTCTAATTACAATAAAGCAGAATCAAAATCCCCAAGTCCCGGAATCCGTAACAAAGAGATCCTGGAAATTCTCGAGCCTATTTACTCAATCTATTTTTCAGCGCAAAGTGCACTCGCTAACGACGATTTTACGGGAGCTCAGGAGTATATAACACGTTTACGTCAATCTTTCAGGGATGTTGACCTCTCATCCCTTGAATTTGATAAAAACTCACAGAAGAAATGGAAAACAATCAGCAAGACTATACAGAAATCCACAAAGCATGTCAAGCACTGGTCATCGGTCAAAGATATGCGACCAGCTTTTGAACAAGTCAGCAATTCCGTGCTTGAGATGGAGAAACGGTTTGGTCATGCGGGCACTGACACGCTGTACGAAGTATTTTGTCCCATGGCATTTGATAACCAGGGTGCTACCTGGTTGCAAAAAGAAAAGGAAGTAAAAAACCCTTTTTTCGGCTCGAAGATGCTGCGTTGCGGAGAAATAAAATCTGAGATGAAACCAGTTAGTATGACTGTGTACAATATGGAGCATGAAAGTCATGAATAACGAACCACGATTATCTTTTTTAGATAAAATAATCAAATATTGTCTTGAGAACAAATTGATCATTTCTCTGGTCCTGGTGGCTATTGTAATATGGGGTATTATGGTCGCACCCTTTGACTGGAATATTCCCGGAATCCCGCGCGATCCGGTTCCGGTGGACGCTATTCCCGACATCGGTGAAAACCAACAGATCGTGTTCACGAAATGGATGGGACGTTCTCCTCAAGATGTTGAGGACCAGATTAGTTATCCATTGACTGTCGCCCTGCTCGGGATTCCGGAAGTAAAAACTATTCGATCCTACTCTATGTTCGGCTTCTCGACCATCTACATTATTTTTAAAGAGAAGGCTGATTTTTACTGGACACGCAGTAGAATTCTGGAAAAACTGAATTCACTGCCATCAGGAACTTTACCTCCTGGAGTTCAACCAGCATTAGGACCGGATGCCACTGCTATAGGACAGGTATTCTGGTATACACTGGAAGGTCGAGACGAAAAAGGAAATCCCACCGGTGGCTGGGATTTACAGGAATTAAGGTCAACCCAGGATTGGTATGTTCGCTACGCTCTTCAATCTGCCGATGGTGTGGCAGAAGTAGCCTCTATTGGCGGATATATCAAAGAATATCAGATCGATGTAGAACCGGCTGCTATGCGGGAACACGGTGTCAAGCTATCTGATATTTTCAATGCAGTTCGAAACTCAAATGTAGATGTTGGCGCACGAACGATTGAAGTCAATCGCGTTGAATACATTGTGCGGGGAATTGGTTTCATTAAGAACCTCCACGATATTGAGTTTACGGTAGTTAAGACTACAAAGAATGTTCCTATTTATATCAAGGACGTAGCCAATGTTACACTGGGACCTGCACTGCGGCGTGGCGTGCTGGATAAGGAGGGCGCTGAAGTAGTTGGTGGGATCGTAGTTGTCCGGTTCGGGGAGAATCCACTGGCAACTATCAAGAATATAAAGAAGAAAATTACAGAAATTAGCCCTGGACTTCCATCCAGGGTACTACCTGATGGCCGTATATCACAGGTAACAATTGTTCCTTTTTACGACCGGACAGGATTGATTTACGAGACTTTAGGTACATTAAATAGTGCTCTACGGGATCAGATTTTGGTCACCATGATTGTAATCATTATAATGGTGATGAACTTAGGGACATCTCTACTCATAACTGGTTTGTTACCTTTAACTGTCTTGATGGTTTTCATCGGAATGAAGTTGTTTGGCATAGATGCCAATATTGTTGCCCTGTCCGGAATCGCGATCGCCATTGGAACAATTGTGGATATGGGTATCGTTGTTTCAGAAAATATGCTGCGTCATCTCAATGAAGCAGATGAGAAGGATAACAAACTCAATGTCTTATTCCGTGCTGCGTCGGAAGTCGGCAGCGCAGTTCTCACGGCCGTATCAACAACCGTAGTGAGTTTCTTACCTGTTTTCACTATGGAAGCCGCTGAAGGTAAACTATTCAAACCTTTAGCATATACTAAAACCTTTGCCTTAATTGCCTCAGTCATATTTGCTCTAACTATTCTTCCGTCATTTGCCCACATTGTTTATTCAGGTAAAATTAAAGGGAAACGATTACAATCAATAATGAACACCCTTATTATCCTGGTTGGGATAGTTATTCTGATTACGGTAAAATGGTGGATTGGACTATTAATCGTATTAATTGGTGGATATCATTTTGTCAAAGGCTACCTGAAAGCTCAAATACTTAATAAAATTCCCATGTATGTTAACTGGATAGCAGTTACAGTGGTCGTGTTTATTTTATCATCGACCTGGTCGCCGATGGGATATGATCGGGGGATGGCAATCAATGTCGGTTTTGTTATACTTCTACTGGGATTGGTTATGGGAACCCTTGTACTTTTTACTCGTTTTTACCCCAAAATGCTGCGCTGGTCGCTGGACCACAAATCTGCTGCATTGTCAATACCAATATTTTTGACAATCATTGGATTTACGGTATGGCTGGGATTTGGTAAGTTATTTGGTTTTATGCCGAATTTTGTCAAAAAGACAAGCATATATATAGCTGCACAGCATACCTTCCCGGGGCTTGGTAAGGAATTCATGCCCCCGCTGGATGAGGGTTCCTTTTTATATATGCCTACAACCATGCCCCATGCCGGAATGGAGGAGGCTATTGATGTGCTTCAAAAACTAGACATGGCTTTGTATTCTGTTCCAGAGGTAGACCTTGTTGTAGGAAAACTGGGAAGAGCAGAAACACCTCTGGACCCTGCGCCTATATCCATGGTGGAATCTATCGTCAACTACAAATCGGAGTATATCACCGATAAAAACGGGAAACGTCTAAACTTCAAAGTTGATTCTGATGGCAACTTTATTCGTAACGAACAGAATAAACTGCTTCCAGATCCCCAAGGTAAGCCATATCGTCAGTGGCGTAAACATATTCGTACAAATAAGGATATCTGGGATGAGCTTGTTAAAGTGGCACGTATTCCGGGAACTACCTCAGCACCAAGGCTTCAGCCTATTTCAGCCAGACTGGTTATGCTTCAGAGTGGAATGCGTGCTCCCATGGGAATAAAAGTAAAAGGCCCGGATTTAGAAACCATCGATAAAGTGGGTTTGGAATTAGAACGGTTACTAAAAGAAGTCCCAGCGGTCGAAGCTTCTGCTGTAATTGCCGATAGGATTGTTGGCAAACCATACCTGGAAATAGATATTGATCGGAGAGCAATTGCCCGTTATGGAATTACACTTCGGCAAGTTCAGGATGTAATTGAGGTGGCAATCGGTGGCAAACATATCACATCTACTATCGAAGGGCGTGAACGCTATCCAGTACGGGTACGTTATCTACGAGAACTCCGTGATAATATCGAATCCCTGGAAAATATCCTGGTTCCTGCCCCTGATGGAACACAGATACCTATTGGACAGCTTGCTTCTATTAATTATGTGCGTGGACCTCAGGTCATTAAAAGTGAAGACACTTTCCTGGTAGGTTATGTGTTGTTTGATAAAAAGGATGGTTGGGCGGAAGTGGATGTAGTTGAACAAGCGCATCGTTTTCTGCAGAATAAAATCGAAACAGGGGATTTGGTGATTCCACCCGGTGTAAGTTATACCTTTGCCGGTTCTTATGAAAACCAAATTCGGGCATCACAGAAATTGCGTATCATTCTTCCATTAGCACTATTTATAATATTTTTAATTCTATATTTCCAATTTCACAAGGTATCTACCACACTAATTGTCTTTTCCGGGATCATTGTTGCATGGGCAGGAGGTTTCTTAATGATCTGGTTGTATAGCCAGAATTGGTTTTTAAATTTCAGCTTTGCCGGTATTAATATGCGTATTCTTTTCCAGGTCCACCCTATCAATTTGAGTGTAGCAGTTTGGGTGGGATTTTTAGCTTTATTTGGAATTGCCAGTGATAATGGTGTAATCATCAGTACCTATTTGGATCAGAGTTTTACTCGATTGCGACCGAAAACCATCAATGAAGTTCGTGAAGCAACTGTAGTAGCTGGAACCCGTCGAATTCGACCGGCTATGATGACAGTAAGCACCACTATTTTAGCATTAATACCGATACTCACATCCACCGGAAGGGGATCAGATATTATGGTACCGATGGCAATTCCCTCATTTGGAGGAATGGTTTTAGCTATTATTACAACTTTTGTTGTCCCAATTTTATATGATTTATTGGCGGAAAGACAAATTAAAAAATACGGTGAACTTAAGATTTTGTAATTAGAAAATTATAAAATGAAAATAGGGGTAAGAAATGAAAGAAATCAAAGCTTACATTAGACCTGAGCGTACAGATGATGTAATTCTGGCTCTGGAAAAAGAGGGCGTCACTGGAATGACAGTTATAAATGCCTGTGCTCTAGCTGAATGGGCTGATCCAGATAAAACAGCTTTTTCGGTTAAATATGTAGAGAAATATTGTCAAGTAGTTAAATTAGAGTTAATCTGTCATGTTAATAAAGAAGAAGTAATCATAAACGCAATATGCAAAGCAGCATACACCGGACATCCGGGTAATGGAAAAATATTTTCCTCTGACATTGATAAAGCCGTATCTATTCGCACAGGTGCCAGAGGTAAATCTGCTATATAATTAGTCAAAATGTTTAATCAGGAGGTTGCAATGAAAGATCCAGTGTGTGGTATGACATTAGAACCTGAATTTTCAGCTGGTTCAATTGAATATAAAAGATATACCTACTATTTTTGTTCATTCCAATGTTTGGAAAAATTCAAATCCAATCCAGAAAAATTTTTATCTAAACAAAACAACCAGGGAAAACATATTGATTCACAAAAACAAACAGGACAAGAACAAGATGAAACGAAAACTTATATATGCCCGATGGATCCTGAGATCAAGCTGAATTATCCTGGGACATGTCCAAAATGTGGAATGGCTCTTGAGCCTGTTTCACCCACAGTTATTTCAAGAACAGAGTATGTATGTCCAATGCATCCTGAGGTCATTCGGGATGAACCAGGTTCCTGTCCTATTTGCGGCATGGCATTAGAGCCAAGAAGTGTATCTATTGAGGAGGAACCTAATACAGAACTTATTAACATGACCAGACGTTTTTGGATCAGTCTTGTTCTATCCATCCCAATAATATTTTTTACTATGGCAGGGATGTTATTTAAAAAAGCCCTTATTTCCGGGGACTGGCAAACCTGGATAGAATTAGCCCTGGCTACTCCTGTTGTTTTATGGTGTGGTGCACCCTTTTTTCAGCGAGGCTGGAAGTCAATTATTAACCGAAGCTTAAATATGTTTACATTAATTGCTATTGGCACAGGTGTAGCGTATGGATATAGTCTGATTGCAGCTTTATTTCCGAATATATTTCCTGATGTTTTCCGTGATCCGGAAGGTAAAGTGGCGGTTTATTTTGAGGCGGCGGCTTTCATTATTACTCTGGTATTGCTTGGTCAGGTATTGGAACTTAGGGCGAGGGATAAAACAAGCAGCGCAATCAAAGCGCTCCTGGGCTTGGCACCCAAGACCGCTCGTATAGTTCGGGAAAATGATGTAGAAGAGGAAATCCCTCTTGAGAAAGTAAAACCGGGTGATCGTCTACGTGTCCGACCCGGAGAAAAAGTACCCACTGATGGTGTAGTTATCGAAGGAAGCAGTTCAGTGGATGAATCCATGGTTACTGGAGAGCCACTTCCTGTACAGAAGAAGACCGGCGATAAGGTTACAGGAGCCACAGTGAATGAGACAGGAAGCTTCTTAATGAAGGCTGAACGTGTAGGCAGTGATACACTTTTAGCACAGATTGTTCAAATGGTAAGTGAGGCACAACGAAGCAGAGCTCCTATTCAAAAGATAGCTGATAAAGTATCGTCTTATTTTGTACCTGCTGTAGTTGTTATTAGCCTTCTCACATTTGTTGTATGGAGCCTTATCGGTCCGGAACCAAGAATGGCTTATGCTCTTGTCAATGCTATCGCAGTATTGATTATCGCCTGTCCTTGCGCTTTGGGGCTCGCTACACCAATGTCAATAATGGTAGGCACTGGAAGGGGTGCTATGGCTGGCGTTCTGATAAAAAATGCAGAGGCTCTTGAAACCATGGAAAAAGTGGATACATTGGTTGTTGATAAAACGGGCACATTGACTGAAGGCAAACCAAAATTGGTAACAATAACAACTGGGAACAATTTCTCTCAAGACGAAGTTTTACAATTAGCGGCAAGCCTTGAGCAAGCAAGTGAACATCCACTTGGGGCTGCTATAGTAGCTGGAGCAAAAGAAAAAAGGCTGGAATTAACGCGAGTGAAAGATTTCGATTCTATCACAGGAAAAGGTGTCAAAGGAACTGTGAACGGAAGAACTTTAGCTATTGGAAATCAAAAAATTTTAGAGGAATTAGGAATTGAGCCACAAAATTATCCTATAAAAGCAGAATCCCTAAGAAAAAAAGGAGAAACTGTCATGTTCATTGCAATTGATGGTCAAATGGTGGGATTATTAGGAGTGGCTGACCCGATTAAATCAACTACTCCACAGGCAATTGCAGCACTTAAAAAAAGCCATATCAAAATCGTTATGCTGACTGGTGATAATCGCATTACGGCTGAAGCGGTAGCTTCAAAATTAGGCATTACAGAAGTGGAAGCGGAAGTGCTCCCGGATAGAAAAAATGAAGTGATAAAAAGCCTTCAAGAAGAAGGTTGTATAGTTGCTATGGCAGGTGATGGGATTAATGATGCACCAGCTTTAGCACAAGCACACGTTGGAATTGCCATGGGTTCAGGAACGGATGTTGCTATTGAAAGTGCAGGGATAACTCTTGTAAGAGGTGACCTGCAAGGAATCGTAAGAGCACGTCGATTAAGTCAAGGAACAATGCGAAACATTCGTCAGAATCTCTTTTGGGCTTTTATTTATAATTCCTTAGGTGTGCCTGTGGCTGCCGGGGTTTTATATCCTTTCTTTGGATTATTGTTAAGCCCTATAATTGCTGCTGCTGCAATGAGCTTCAGCTCTGTATCCGTTATCATTAACTCACTGCGGCTAAGGAGACTATCGCTATAATGTTCGACACAAACTACTGACAAAAGACAGATATATGTATAACTGTTTCAAAGCGGATGAATAATTTCAAACATAGAATAAAAAAGGAGTAACCATAATGAGCTACTATTTTACGAAAACAGTGGAAATGACATTTGACGATGCTATTAAGCATGTAATAGAAGAACTCAAAAAAGAGGGATTTGGAGTTCTCACGGAAATTGATGTGAAACAGACGTTAAAGAAAAAGCTGAATGTGGATTTCTATAATTACAAAATTCTCGGAGCCTGTAATCCGAATTTTGCCTATCAAGCTTTACAAGCTGAAAATAAAATAGGCACTATGTTACCCTGTAATGTCATTATCCAGGAACGGAGTAAAGGAAAAGTGGAAGTATCTGCTGTTGATCCAATCGCATCAATGAAGGCAGTGGAAAATTCACAATTAAAGAAGATAGCGGAGCAGGTGCAGGCTAAATTGAATAGAGTAATCAATAATTTATGATTGTTTTACTAGAAAGGAGTAATATGTTAAGGAAAAGAGATCCCGTATGCGGAGCAAAGATTAATAGAGATAGCAAACATTTTCTGGAATATAGCGGTAAGATTTATTATTTTGACTGCCAGGGATGTAAAGCTACCTTTCAAGAAGAACCTGAAAAATATATTAAGAAAAAGTCTAATGTGGGATTTTTAAAAAAGCTGGCTAAAGATACAAATTCTGTTCCCAAATGCTGCCATGA
>JABMQQ010000082.1 GCA_013202495.1 Fidelibacterota bacterium
GTGATAGTCTCATTAGTTTCATATGGAGTCTCAGAATCCTGGTTAGCAAGAATGCGTAAATTGAATTCAAATTCACTTACGCGTGGGGCTTCTGATGAAACAGTGAATGTAAATTTATCTATTTCATTGCTTGTTGTACTACATGGGGAAAGTGAACTAAACACACCCACGCTATCACTAATAGTAATAAGAGGGTTGGTGCTGGATAAATATCCAGTAACTCCGGTTGCTTCAACCCACCCACAATTGTTATCAATGGTCACATAATAATTTGCTGATTCACCTGGATTAAGTTTGTTGTCAGCGTTGTCATCGAACAAGTCGATATTTGTAGATACTGTTTGGATATACGGAACATTGATTGGGGTGAACTCAACCACATCAAATGTAGCTGTATTCAGGATTGATTGATCGGATGCCTCAACAAACACGACGAGACGGCAGTTGGCAACTGCAAAATCCTGAGGTATTTGGAGATTGATGGTTTCAGTTATTTCGACACCAGCCACCATATTAATAGGTGTACCTGCTGGGCTGGGGAAGATATGGCGCATGACAGCTTCATGATGTGGATAGCCATTTGATCCCATGAAGTAGATACCATCCTCAACCAGAACCACCTGGAGTGTATAGTCGCCGTCTACTCCGGCTTCAGGAGTAAGTGTTACATCAATGTAGCCCTCTCCCTGATAGTTCATATCTCCAGTAGCTGATATCGACAGGGGTGACGTCAATGCGGCTTGCGTCAGGATGGCAGCTCCCCATACCGAAACGTCCTGGGTCTCATTCAGTGTCGCATGATCACCACCATCGACGACAAAATATGGAACCCAATTAAAGCCGTAGTGTGCCCTACGGGCATTCCCATCGGCACTGCTATAGCTATAGAATGGATCACTACCTGGCCATGACATATGGTAGTGAATAGAAGTAAATGCTGTTGGGTTATTTTGTTGGAACACGTCCAACTCTGCCCCGGCGGGGCCACAACCAGGTCAGCCAGCGTTTGTGAAATACTCTGCGAGGACTAGTCGTTCAGCTGTATGACCCAATGCAAATAGAGCCAACAGCACCATCAATACTATTGTCAGTCTGTTTTTCATCATAATCTCTCCGTAATTTTTGAAACTGATTGATCAAGAAAACTATTGACTAAGATAGATAAGCAAAGGGCTTTGTGCCATCACAAAGCCCTTCGTAAAACAATTTTAATAAATTAAAGTCTGACTGAAAAATCGACTAAGCTGTGCTCTCCAATTTTTTCCTCTCTGCACGGCTCTCAATGATGGAATACAAAACTGGTACCACAATGAGAGTCAGAAAGGAGGAAACCGCCAGACCAAAGATCAAACTGACCGCCAGGGGTCTCCAATATTCAGCTCCACCAGCGAGGTTTAAACTTAAGGGAATCATACCTGCCAACGTCGTAACTGTAGTGAGGATGATTGGCCGCAATCTGTTCCTACCTGCCTTTATCAGGGCTTCTCTAACCCGCATACCTGTCTTACGCAGATCGTTGACATAGGCGATAAGTACAATTGCGTCATTCACCACCACTCCCATGAGAGCTACCACACCAAAAAAGGCCATAATACCAAAAGGAACCCGTGTGACCATGAGACCAAATATCACTCCAATAAATGATAATGGAATAGCCAAACCAATAATCAAGGGTTGTTTGATGGAATGGAATTGGGCACTGAGGATGATCATAATTATGATGAAACCAATTATCATCGCTTTACCTAGACTCGCAAACGATTTGCTGGCTTCGTCTTCAATCCCACCATATTCCACACTCACACCATTGGGAACTGCCAATTGAGCCAGGAAGGGATCCATACGACGCCGAATATCTGTTGCATCGACTCCCTTTGCCAGATCACAGGAGACTGAGATATTGCGCTTGAAATCCTGGTGCTTAATCAGGGTTTCACTGCTTCCCAACTCCAGTGAAGCCACATTCTCAAAAGGTATCATCTGACCCATTTGGTTCATGATGTTCAGATTCCGAATAGCATCTACAGCATCGTCACCATCTGTCTCCAGGCGAACCACAACTGGAATATCCTCAAGTCCATCCGAGTAGGTTGTGGCCTCCAGACCAATCATCGCTGCTGCCAGAGTGTTACTTATTTCCTGACTGGATAGTCCATAACTTGCAGCGCGATCATGATCCACCACCGCTTGAAATTCGGTTCTGCGGACACCCAAACTGGATTCCACATTCAGAGCTCCTTCAACGGTCGCCAGATCTCGTTTAACCTGTTCGGCAACAAAGCCAATAGCATCCAGATCATCACCACTTACATCAATGATCACATTGCTGGCTATGGGTGGTCCTTCCACGATTGTCTGCAGCACAATTTCAACACCTGGTATACGGGAGAGTTCTGCGTCCATGATGGCCATGAGATCATCAACGGAAATATCGCGGTCACCTACATCTACTAGATCCACATTTATCTGGCCTATTTCGGCGCCTTTACCCCCTCCTTGAGCCAGACGCACATTCTGTACGCCACTCTCTCCAACCGTGGATACAATTCGATCCACTTCAGCAAAGGTCAGAAGATATGCTTCAATATCCTTAACCACGGCATCGGTATAATCGAGTTGACTACCTGCAGGGGTATTGATATCCACAATAATCCTGGGTTTCGCAACCTTGGGGAAGATTTCTAATTTCACGAGTTTGGTATCACTGACGGCAGAAATTCCAACTGCAGCAATGGACATAAAGAAAATGACTGTGATTCCCAATATAACTATGAGTCGATGGTATAGAGCCCAGCCAACCATCTTAGTATATAGACGCTTACCGATCCATTCACCACTAAGCATTCCAGCACGTTTCGTGACCACCATCAACTTGGAGGCCAGAACTGGTATAAGAAAGTGATCCGCCAGGAATGCTCCTACCAGAGTAAATATAACGACTTTAGGAATCACAGATAAAAACTGCCCCATGGTGCCAGTCATATAAATAATGGGTGCAAAAGCCACCATAGTAGTCAGCACTGAGGTCATAATTGGGACACCCACTTCATCAAGGGCTTGTAAGGCTGCGGCTCGCCGACCCAGACCTTCTTCCATGTGTCGGTAGGTTGACTCGGCGACAATAATGGCCCCATCAACAACGATACCCAGTACGATAATTAGACCAAACATGGAAATACCAGTGCGGGCCAGATCAAATACATACATCAAGGGAAAGGAAGACATGAGTGCAAAGGGCAGGGCAATGGATACGATGAGGGCATTCTTGAACCCGATTCCAGCAAACAGTACGATGATGACAAACAAGATTCCCCAGGCAGCGTTCTGGTTCAACTGACTATTCTGCCTTTCAATATCTGAGGCCTGTCTGGCAGTATAGGCATATTCCATCCCCTGAGGGAATTTTGCAGCGAGTTTGTCCACAACAGCTTCGATTTGCTCAGTGGCTTCCACAATGTGGGCACCGGTTCTTTTTGAAATAAGCAACGTCACGCTATTTTGTTGCTGGAATCTGGAATAGCTGGAAGGAATTTCAAATCCATCGGTAACCGTCCCAACATCACGAATACGTTTCACATTTCCTGATTGATCTACGCCAAGAATGGTGTTCTCTATATCGTCGATCTCAGAATACTTACCTACGGTCCGAACAAATATATCCTGTCCCTTCAGCTTGACGGTTCCGCCGGGAAAGTTCATATTGCTCTTTCTTAGCGCCATCAATACCTGGGGGATGCTAAGATTATTGGCCAGGAGTAGATTTGGATCAATTTCGATGGCAATTTCACGTTCTTCACCGCCAAACATTTCCACCTGATTCACTCCCGATACTCTGGTAAGTTGGTCCTTGATGAGATCAGCTTGAATACGCAGATCATGAGGTGAGAAATCTCCATAGATATTTAGGATGCTGATAGGTGTATCGGCAAAATCAATATCCGTCACCGTAACATTATCTATTTCTTCTCTCAGTTCTGGTATAGCTTCGTTTACTTTCTCCTTGAGATCATCAATACTTAAATCCAGATCAGCCTCTGGAGAAAACTTGATGGTGATAAAACCAACATTCTGCATGGCATATCCGGTGATATCATCAACATCCTGTAATTGTGCTAGTTTCTCTTCAATGGGTTTGATAATCTCAGTTTCCACTTCAGAAGGCGCAGCTCCGACATAGGTCGCTGAAACAAAAGCATAAGGGATTTCGATGACGGGAACCAACTCGAGCGGAAGCGTCAAATATGCTGCAATACTGGCAATAAAAATTCCCAGGGCTGCAAATATGACAGCCATGGGATGCTGGATGGCCTGTTTTGATATTTTCATGAGGTGATCCTTCCCTACTCCACGATATCCAGAAGAACACCATCTTTGACATTATTGTGTCCTTTGACAATGATCATATCACCAGGGGCAATATCAGCTTCAATAAATACTTGTGATCCTGATAGAGCACGAATATTAATGTCTTTCTGTACAGCGCGACCTGCTTCCTCAAGGAAAATGAATTTCTTGTTTCCATCATCCTGAATCAGATTGAGGGGTAAGACCAGGGCTTCTTCATAGTATTCCTGTACAATGCGAACATCACCAACCAGACCCAATTTCATGCCCATCATATTGCCGGACATGCGCACTTCAACATCATAGTTATTGGACATATTCTTGGGAGCCATTCCTATGCGGAGCACGGCACCCTCAAATACACGATCTGGGAAGGTTTTAAACTCAATCTGGGCGAATTGACCATTTCTGATCTGCCCGATGCGAGCTTCGGGTACAGGGACAATAATTTTTAAACGGTTCATGTCAGCTAGAACCATGGGTGGCTGCATGGCTCCCCCAGGAGCCACCAGATCACCTATATTCAAATTCTTGGCGACTATCCATCCGCTGAAAGGAGCGCGTAACATGGTATTATCCATGGAGTTTTTGGCCTGGGTGTAGGCGGCTCTGGAGTTGTCCAGACCAATGCGGGCCATCTCAAATTGATCAGAGGAAATCACATTGGAGTTAAAAAGAGCCTTGGAGCTCTCTAAATCGCGTGTGGATTTCTCATACATGGATTTTGCCTGGGTATACATGGTTGAATACACATCGGTTTCAATACTGGCCAGACGTTGATCCTTGAATACGTAGTCTCCAATATTGACCCAAATTGAGTCAACCTGTCCAGCTGACTGGAACAACAAACTCACTTGATTTTCAGAAACAACCCGTCCAATACTGTGAAAATCAATCTGAAAGGGTTGATATCTCACCGTGTCCAGTGCTACTGGAACTTTCGTTTCAACAATTTCTTTTACTTCAGCCTCACCACCACAATTTGCTAAGACCAATATGCTTGATATTAAAAGCAGTATGGATACCCATGTCTTTATCGATTTCATTATTCTTCTCCAAGGGCACGTGCCAAGGAAGCACGGGCGCTGTTATATTCAAAATATGCCTGGTAAAGACCGAGTTCGGCCTGGTCACTGGCGCTTTGGGCATCTAAAACCTGCAGTTGGCTCGCCATACCCTGTTGGAAGAGTCTTTGAGCCATATCAACACCCTTATGAGCTTGTGTTACACCTTTAAGCCCGGCATCAATTTTCCGTGATGATTCTTTAATACTCAGGAAAATACTCTTCAATTCCAGGAGTAGATTCTCCCTCATATCATGCTGTTGATATTCAGATTTCCGATGATCGGCTTTGGCCTTCTGCACTCTGGCAGTGGATCCAAAACCATTGAAAATTGGCATATTTATACCTACTGCTATTGATGAGGATTCGTTAAAATTTGCATCATCAAAGCCATCGTCATTGTAAGACTTCATTTCCTGGTAGGAACCGGTCAAAGCGATTGAAGGCATAAACTCCGCCTTCACCATGAGGATATTCTCTTTCATGAGTTTGACGTTGGCTTCTAGCTGGTTCAACATGGGCTGATTGGATATCATTTTCCGTTCTAGATCAGCCAGGTCAAGATCACTTATGATTTCGGTTTGAAGTTCACCCAGTATGGCTACATCCTGGTCGATCTGGAGCCCGCAGCTGCGTTTTAATCCTGCATATGCCAATTCTTTCATTTTGCGGGCATTGCTCACCATGGTGGTCTGGTTGGCTACCTGAACATCAGCTCGGATCACATCAAATTCAGCTGTTTTTCCCTGTGCATAAAGTGCTGAGACATTTTCCAGGTTTCGTTGCATGACTTCCAACGAATTTTGCATAACGGAGACCATTTTGTCAGCCAGTAATACTCCAAAATAGGCTTTCTTGGTATTCTCAATAACCGAGAGTCTAGTGACATCAGCAGCGGAGCTTGCCAGGTCACCGTAAACATTCGCCCCACGGATGGCAGCGATGACACGCCCCTCAAACAGAGGTTGAGTCAGGCTGAGTCCGTAGACCATGGTATTGTCTGATCCAAAAGCCAGTTCCAGGGGTATCATCTGAATCCCTGTTGCCTGTAAAAATTGGCCGGGAATGGCCACACCGTTTTCGTCAGTGCGGGATACGGGTACTCCTGGATTGCCGGGAGTGGAATAAAATATAGGAGCACCATTTGCATCCAATACTCCAAAGGGAACGGGAAAGGCTATGGGCTGTGCACCAATGGCAAAACTATGGGATACTTGACCAAAAGCTGATACCACGGGTAGGGCTGATGAGAAGGCTTCTTTGCGCTGTGCCTTGGCTTTGAGCAAGTCTTCCTGGGCATTTTGCATATTCACATTGTTGTCCAATGCTAGGTTGATTGCCTGGTTGAGCTCCAGTTCCAGAGTCTCAGCCTTCACTGAGTTAATCAACATGAGGCTGACCACCAATATCAGCAAATATTTATTCATGATTTGGCTCCATTTAAAAAGATATCAATAATTTCGTCGGCGTACATTTCATCCATCTGCATGTCCCCTGTGTTGAGTGACCGGACCTGCCCGTGGATCATCCCACTCAAATAGCTGGCGTAATGTTGAGCATTTCCTGGACGCAACTGACCTGCATCTATGGCAGCTTGCATTTCTATAACCACTAGCTTTTTCAAATCTTGAAAGCGATTAAAGACTTCCGCGCTACGGGCATGATTCATCAATACCTGATGGTTTGTCATAATCACATGCATAAAATCGGTATTGTTTCGATAGTAGTTAAACTGAGAATTTGCGATGAGGCGAATTCGATCGAGGGGATCCCAAACTGAAGACAGTTGATCGTATAAGAAATCCAGTACATTCCCCACGGCATAGTCAAACGCTGAGAGCAACAGATCATCCTTATTCTCAAAGTAATTGTAGAGGGTACCCTTGCCAAACTCTGCCAGAGCAGCGACATCCTCGAGTTTCGTATCAGCAAAGCCCTTCTGGGCAAAGAGATGTACAGCAGCTTTCAGGATGTCTTCCTTATTGCGCAGTTTGTCTCTTTCCTTACGGCTTAAAACAGTATTTTTTGAACTATCATTCATAATATGACTCCTGGGTCATAAGTAAGCCTTGTGGGTCATAATAGCAAGAGTCTTTGTTCTTTTCTTGAAATTATTTTGCACTTCTAGCGACATACGTATGTACAAGGCATGAGATTTGAATATCTTTCCCGCCATGATAAATATTATTACCAGCGAAAGATTTCTACAACACGATACCGGTTTCGGTCACCCCGAACGACCTGAGCGGCTATCTGCCTGCACAGATGGAATTCGTAAAAGTGAATTCCTTGATCAGATAAAATGGATCGAGCCACGTAGAGCCGATGTTGAAGAATTAAAGCTTGTCCATACCCCAGCTCACATTCTGAATGTCCGCAACACCGCTGAACGTGGTGGTTTTAGTCTGGACCCAGATACCATGGTAAGTCCGGAGAGTTATGACATAGCGTTACAAAGTACCGGTGCCTGGCTGGATGGAGTTGATCGTATTGTAGGGCACGATGAGTCATCATTTGTCATCTCTCGTCCCCCGGGGCATCATGCTGAGCGTGACAACGCCATGGGCTTTTGTCTCTTTAATAACTGTGCTATCGCAGCCAATTATGCTATGACGGTCAAGGGTGTAAATCGAGTGGCGGTTCTGGATTGGGATGTGCATCATGGAAATGGAACCCAGCATATTCTGGAATCTGATCCAAATCTGGCTTATTGTTCACTCCATCAGTGGCCTTACTATCCTGGTACAGGTGCCGATCATGAAAAAGGTGAATTCAGCAATGTTCTGAACATTCCACTTTCAATCGGGTCTGGTAAATACGAATATTTCGATGCCTTTGATAAGAAAGTTTTACCCTTCCTCAAAAACTGGGAACCTGAGCTACTTATTATCAGTGCCGGATTTGATGCCAGTCAAAATGACCCGCTGGGTGGTATGTTGCTCCTTCCTGAACATTTTGCGGAATTTACCCGTTACTGTCTGGATATTACGCCCCACCTACTGATAGGTCTTGAAGGCGGTTATGATCTTAAAGATCTTGCTGATTGTTCCAGATCGGTCGCAGAGGTTTTAATTGAGCATGAATCATAGCTCAAAGTCCAGCCTAGAAATAGTGTTTACATTTATCCCTAGGCGGCGATTCGAATCGCCGCTTGGATTATTAAGGAATTAGATGCTTGATACCCGTCGGCAAGCCAGGCGACTACTCGGAAAATTAGAAATTTCCTCCACAAGGCGCTTGGTGAAAATGATTTGTGCTGCACTTTTTGCAGCAATGATCGCCTTCATCCCCTCCTATTCTGGGTTAGAACCAGCTGCTATGTGGACACTCTTTATCCTCATTTTTGCGGCAGGCTTATGGATGACAGAGGCTATTCCTGCATTTGCCGTTGCCATCCTAATCATTGGTCTGGAAATACTCATATTAGGTCAACCTGGTGGTGTTTATGCCACCGGTCCCAAGGATTGGCAAATGTTTGTGAATCCCTGGGCCAGTCCTATCATGTGGCTCTTTATGGGTGGTTTTGTCCTGGGTCAGGCGGCTCAAACCACTGGTCTCGACAGGATGATGGCTCGATTTGTTCTGAAATGGTTTGGATCTCGTCCCTCAAATGTGTTGCTGGGAGCCATGGGATTGACCTTTGTGTTTTCCATGTTTATGTCTAACACGGCCACCACAGCTATGATGATGTCAGTCATGGCACCAGTCATTGCCGGGATCGATAAAAAAGATCCCTTTGTGAAAGCGCTGCTGCTTGGTGTCCCTTTCGCAGCCAATGTGGGTGGCATGGGAACCATTATTGGAAGTCCACCTAATGCTATTGTTGCGGGTTTGCTCAGCGAGACGAATGCCATCAGTTTTGTCGAATGGATGACACTGGGACTCCCCCCGGCGCTCGTACTATTTTTTATTGCCTGGCTCTATTTACGATTTGCACATCCATCGAATTCTGAGACGCTTGATCTTCGTGGGCTGGAATGGGAAACCAGAACAGGTTCGTTGCTACCCATGTGGAAACGTCTCCTGGTATTCCCGGTTTTCATGTTGACTGTCCTATTGTGGATGACCGGCTCGATAC
Source organism: Fidelibacterota bacterium (assembly GCA_013202495.1). Lineage (GTDB taxonomy): Bacteria > Fidelibacterota > UBA8477 > UBA8477 > JABMPR01 > JABMPR01. The sequence continues at coordinate 9,487 of JABMQQ010000082.1, forward strand.
ACGGCATGCCCACGGCAGTTGTTTCTTTTATTCCCATCACAATTTTTGCAGTAACCGGTATTCTGAATGTGGCTGAAGTTCGTCGCCTCCAATGGGATGTGCTGATGCTCATGGCAGGTGGATTGTCTCTGGGTGTGGCCATTCAAATAAGTGGTCTTGCCACCTGGGTGCTGGGTCTCATCCCCATGGATACTATGGGTCTGCTGGCCATCGCCTTTGTATTGGCCTATGTCACAACTTTGCTGTCAAATTTTATGAGCAATACTGCCGCCACGAATATCCTGGCTCCTCTGGGTATCGCCGTTGCTGTTGGTTTTGAACCCATCGTAGTTGTTCCACTGGCCCTGGGCGCCTCAGCAGCCATGTGTTTGCCCATCTCCACACCTCCCAATGCCATTGCATTTGCCACTGGAGGTATGAAAACCACAGATTTTGTTAGGGGAGGTCTTTTAATGGGGATACTTGGTCCTGCCCTGGCAGTCCTCTGGGTATTCTGGATGTTAGGCTAGTGCGGGTTTTCTAGTGGGAAACAATTTCACTTAAATCTGGAGGGTCGGATTGCAATCCGACCCTCCGATGAAAATTACGAATAGGAATTGAAGGGAATCCCGCCCTATTTAATCAACAAAGGTGAATTCAAGAGGCACTTCGATCCATTGCCCTTCTAGCCTGTCTTCTTTTGGGACAGCCTCCCATTTACTTTTCATCCAACGATCCAAAGCTTTCTTGTCAACTATCACATCCTCATCACTGTAAGAAATCGACCCACTGATACTTTCAAAAAGACCATCACTGTTTATGTAGATTTTGAATGAAATATCACTTGCCTTTTCTTCAGCATCAGGACCTTTGATTGTAACAGGAACATTGCCCAGTCTATCAAGCGGTCTCAATCCATTCGCAATTTTCTGGGTTTGGTTTTGCTTATCCGCAGAGCCAAAACTGATCCCCATCTCCATAGTGGCTGAGACTGGGTTACCATCTTGTTCCGCAGGTGTCCACTTCGTAGACCTGAGGGCAAAGATAGCGGCTTTTTTGAGAGCTTCATGCTTAGGACCATTTTTAACCACTGGATCGATCAAGTTCCCTTTTTCATCGATGGTAAATTGCATGGTCAATGTACCTGTAATACCATCTCGTCGAGCCGTTTCTGGATAAACGACATTCTGACTTATAGTTTTCCAACTCACAGGCCTTGGTGACTTATTCCAGTCAATTTGTCCAGCTGGTTTTGTTGATGAAACTGAAGAATCAGAATCACCGTTTTTTAATTTAAAGACAACAGGTATGGCGATTCGAACGCTAACTGGTGAATCCTTTAGTTGGGCAGGAATCCACACAGTTTTTAATACTGCTCTAACGGCCGCTGAATCAAGCGATTCATCTCCAGCACTTCTGAGGATTTCCGCTCCACCAGCTTTTCCTTGCGTATCAACAATCACCTGGATAATTGTTGTTCCACCTATACCCGCTTTTCTAGCTAATTCCGGGTAAACAACATTCTTCTGAATTTCAGCGTAGCCACCAGCTGGCCTTGGGGGCTTATCGTATGCGACGAAACCGCTATCCTGTGTAGTTTTCGACAATTTTCCCGGATCAACCAGGTTTGATTCCACCTCTGAAGTACAGGCAATCACGAATGCGATACTAATAACCGACAAGATTAATATCACATGATAGAGTTTTAACTTATTCCTCATATTTCCCCTCTTTTCATTGATATAACGAAAGCGCTTGATGATGCTGCTATCGCTCATAAAAAAACCACCGGCTAATACAGGGACTGATTTCGTGCCCGGCTCTGTTGCAAGTTGCCTGAACAGTTGATCTCCATAGACTTTACGTTCGGTTCTGGAGAGTTCAATTGCCGCATCATCGCAGATCTTCTCCCGCTCCAGATCAATTTGATCATTCACCAACCAGATGATGGGATGGAAGAAATAAAGTGTCCTTACTGCGGCCTGGAGATAAATGGTGACAATATCCAATCGTCTTACATGTGTGAGTTCATGGGCCAGGACACTTTGCTGCTCTTCAAGCGTCCACGAATTGAATTCCAGTGGCAGGTAAATTTTAACCTTCCACAACCCTTGCATCAACGGACTCTGGATATGTTCATTCACATATAAGGTGATTTTTTGTCTGATTCCCAATTCCGCTTGCATGTCCTCGAACCAGGGCTCAGACGAGATTGGTACTGCATGTCGTATTTTTTTTCGATGCGTAGATTCCGAAACAAAAAGTTTCATTGTCAAGAGGACAACACCAGTGAGCCACATGATGGCCAGGATAGTTTTAACTGAGAGATTCCCTGACGATTCAATACTATTGGCCTGAATAAATTGACCTGTAAATACGGGTGCCATCTCCACGATAGGGATTTGTGGAGCAGGCAATGTGATAGTGATGGGAATAAGTGCTTTTATGAGGATCACGACCCAAAGGATATAGGCAAAATTCGGGTAGGCTCTTTTACTTAGTCTACTTAGGGGCCAGACAATCAGTGCCAATATGAGTATTTGCCAGGACGACTGTATGAGCATGTTTAAAACTTGATCAATCATTTTATTCTCCCCCCTTTAGAATGTCTTTAATCTTTTCTAGATCATCTCGATTCAGCTTATTACTCTTCAATAGATAGGCCGCAAGATTTGACCCTGACCCTTGAAATACCTTTTCAATAAAGTTGCTAGTGGCACCATCTACAGCAGATTCCCGAGGTATCTCAGTCGTGTAGAAATTTACCATTCCTAATTTTTCTTTGGTGAGATAACCTTTGTCCACCAATCTTTCCATATAGGTTTGGATGGTTGTATATGCACGTTGACCCTCCTCAGGCATAGCCTCCATCACTTCTCTGGCAGAAGCTTTTTCTACTCCCCAGATATGATTCATGATGAGCCACTCAAATTGACTTAATGCATCAAGATTTATCCTACTACTCATATCGCCACTCTCCTACATTTGTAGTAATATATAAAAAATCCTCAGCCAGGGCAAATATTTTTTTGTGGGAAGGGTGTGTCGCTATGCGCCCATACTTCGTGGGGCATATTTGAATCTAGCCTAGCTGAAGACTGAATTATGTACGAGATGAATCAGCGATGAATAGCTTTCATCGGTAGCATTTGACATCCCCATTTCACAAGTCCGAGATGTGGAGAAATGTCCTTTACCCCATCATGTTGGCGCACTTCTGCTGCCTCATCCCGGGTGGCATGTTCACTAAGCTCTGGAACCAAAAACCTCTATCTCCAGCAAAACCACAACCCTTTGCATCCAAATGGCTATTCACATAGTCGTGAGTTACCTGGCTAGACTTATCCTGATCTTTCGTGTATCGCCCCTGCCATGGTCATCAATAGCACTTACCTGGAACACTCCTGGCTTAAGGGACCAGTGTTGGGTGTTTTGTGGATCTGATTTTCCAATATATATATCATCAACAAACCAATAAACTTCCTTCACATCTGCATCTGTCGTTACGCGTAAAGGCAAACTGTTAAACCAGGTTTCTCCCAGGGTAATTAGATACTCTGTACCCTCAAGAGGGGATTGAATCTGAGGCGGATTTCCGATGGCTGACATTTTTTCAATACTCTCTTTTGGATCGAATGGGGGTGGAACTACACGAGGAATGCCAGCCTGTCTAAAAAGGTAAAGCAAGTCTGTTGGCCAAAACTCAAAGACCTCCTTTTTTATGTTTTCACCAGACTGGATAAATGTCCGGTATCCAGTCTCCACATTGATATAGATTTCTCGACAAATATCACAGGATTTGATAGGTGATTTTCCTGGAATATACAGTGTCATCATCTTCTGTTTACAATGGGTATGTGCCAACTGACCGGAAAGCGTACAAATTTCCTGACGGATGACACCCATAGGCAATTCAGCTTCATCATTAGTATGCTCTGAAACAAGCTCTGGCGAAACAGAATCGATAATCTCGAACATAAGGGGAGTTGCCATTTGACGTCCGTTAAACGAGGGATTTCCATAGCCACTGAAATTCCCCAGCCAGACCGCAATGATGTAGTGATCAAACATGCCAATGGACCAGCAATCTTTAAACCCGATTGATGTTCCTGTTTTGTAGGCAACAGCGAGTTGATTCGAGATGGGGAGTGACCATTTTGAACTGTTGGGTCTTGGATTCTGTTCAAGGATGGTTCGGGTGATAAAACAAACCTCCTCACTCAGAGTGGAATGAATCAAACTATGGGCCTCTGTATCAGGTTCAAAAGCCTCAACAAGATGCTGGTATTGACCATTATTCGACAAGAGACCATAAAGCTCAACCAATTCAAACATGCTCAGCTCCGCACTCCCTAGCACCATTGATAATCCATAGTGATCTTGAGGTTTTAAATTACCCAGGTTCAGGTCATTGATAAGGTCATATAGATTTGGATCATCTAGTTTTGCAGCCAAAGCGACCGCGGGAATATTGCGACTGTTGATCAGGGCTTCCCATGCTTTAATAGGTCCTTTGAAATCTCGTTCATAATTATCAGGCGAGTACTCTGAAAAACTTAGTGGAGCATCCTTTAACATGGTACCTGGGTGTATCAAGCCCTGTTCCATAGCAAGTGCGTAGATAAACGGTTTTAACGTTGAGCCTGGAGATCTACGAGAAGTGGTGCCATTTACCTGTCCTTCTATCTCGGAATTAAAGAAGTCAATCGATCCCATTGTGCTCAGGATTTCCATGGAATTCGCGTCAACCAGCATAACAGCAGCATTATTCACTCCCAGAACACGCTGTCTTTGAATGTAGCGCTCACTAATTCTTTCAACACTCCTCTGAATTTTCATATCCAGGGTCCCATAGATTGCCACTTCATCAGAATACTTATTCATGAGCCTGGTTGTATAGTGGGGTGCTAGGAAGGGTACGCGATATTGATAATTGAGGGGCATGTTAAAAAGTGATGTATCACCGACCTGTTCAGGATGTTCAGTTCTCCAGAATGAAGCTATTCTTTCATATGCTTCCAGAAGCGATTTTTCAGGAGATTTAGACCTGGGACGATAGGCGGATGGATTTTGTGGTAACACACACAGAAACCAGGCTTCTCGCAGCGTCAGGTCGATGAGATGCTTATCCAGGCAGATCATTGCAGAAGCAGCAAAGCCTTCAATATTCCCGCCGCAGGGAGCAATGTTGATATAGGCTTCCAAAATTTCATTTTTTTCGTAGTAGAGTTCGTAATAGAGGGTCAGAAAAATTTGTTTGATTTTACCTGAAATTGAATGGGTTTCAAAACCATGAATCAATCGAACGAGCTGCATACTGATGGTTGAGCCACCGATTCTCTTGCCACCCTTGATAAAGGTTTGAAAAAAAGCGCGACCAAGGGATGCGAGGTTAACGCCGGGATGATAGAAGAAATAGCGATCCTCCTTGAGCAATAGTGCATCTATAAGGATGGGGCTGACCGAATTTATGTGTGAATAAACCCGATATTTGTCATCATCAGACAAGGAAATCCGCATGATTTGTCCGTGTCGGTCATAGACAACCTGGGAAAAATCGAACTGATCTAATATTTTTTCAGATGGATAAAACGCCCAATACAGTACCAGAAAAAATAGCAAGCCCCCTCCTACTATCAGGAGGGGGCGTTTTATATTACTCAACGACAAATGGTTCCTGAGGTGAAACACCAAAAATCGTCCTATCGTACATTGATTCCCCATACAGTGGTGGAACTGTGAAACTGCCCTTATTGATTGCCCTTAATGAGTAGGAGACCTCCTGAACCTCAGGAGATACTGTCCCATAAAAGATCAATCGATCTTCCCTGATCTCTGTGTGTTCTGGTTTCCATGAACCACTTAGATTAGATCTCAGACTGGTAGGTACGGCTTCCAGTCCCGCTGGCAGCATATCGATAATAGCTATGTTATACAAGTATCGATCGTTGAGGCTACGGAACTTTAAGTGGACAAAAATCTCCTCACCAAGTTCAGCGGAAGTCACTTGATCGCCCTCATCATCTCTGAACTCCCTATACAATTCAATATCATTGCTGATACGTTCGCTGGGTAATTCCGTATTGAATCCGGATTCAATAACCTGGTAGTACAGTGGTTTGGACTCACCATTATCGATTTGCAGCTCCCGGGCTTCTGCTGAAAAATCTACACTTGGAAAATTACCCATTGGGAGGGGTATGGGTACTGCCGGTCCCTTACCAATCAGCTGGCTTATATCCACTTCATCATTCGCTGGTGCACCTGATACCTGAGCGAGGGCATCCAATCCCATGACGATATACGAGGATGTGATGGTTGTATATAATCCACGTTCAAGCACCTTGGCGATCCTGCTGACCATTTCAGCCGATATTTGATCCAACATATGGGGCGCATGATTGGCAAATAGATACAACAACTGGCTGTTCCGGGTGGTTGCATCGCAGAAATGCCAGGATTCCGTGTGTTCTGGAATCTTTACGGAGATATCACTAAAAATGCGGTCAGCTTCTTTATGCATTTTCATAAGACTATAGGCACTACCGATATAAGCACCTGCAATATCCGTGTGCCATAATTGGGTTCGTTTGCTTAGCTGATTGATGAGGGTCGCAATTCGATTCGTTGTGAGCTTCTCATTTTTTGTCAGAATGTAAACGGCATAGGCCTGGATTCTTAACTCCTTGAGATCACTCTTTCGCGCTCCCACCATGGTTTCAAGAGCTGTCAAAGCATTATCATATAAACTGCTGGGGACATAGTATCCAGCCTGTCGACATTCCGTGATAAAATGAGCAGCATAAACTGTGATGAAATCTGATGTGTGTGCATTAGCTGCCCAGATCCCAAATTTTCCATCACTATACTGACGAGCGTGTAGAACCTTCAATGCATAGTCAATTTTTGACCTGGCGGATTTGTCATCAATACCAAATCCATTGGTTTCTTTAAGGTAAAGGTATGGGAAAGCCTGACTCACAACCTGTTCCGTACATCCGTGTGGAAAACCATCAAGATAGCTCACCAGACCTTTTGACAGACCAACAGGCAAATAAGAAACTGAGGCATTCAGTGTCCGAAAATCCTCGTATAGTTTCCGTGTAATTTTGACATCTACATTATCCTTAGTTAGAATACCACCCGTCATCCAGGTTTGGAATGGGATAGCGGGGCGTACACTCAGATAGGAACTCAATGTCGATTGTTCTTCGCCACCACTGACCTTAAATGTCAGATTTGCACCACCAGGTTTATTATTTGTTTTTACATAGAAACTGAGGGTTGTATCAGCATTTTCAGGCACGCGTAATTTGAATTTCTTGTGCTGCAATGAAAGTTGAACTGTGCTTGATATGGAAAGCGTTTGCATCGCTTCAGCTCCGGAACCACGCAACATATTGCTCACAGTCACTGAGACCAGAAAGGAATCTCCCGGTGCTGCAAACATGGGTACATTCGGACTTATAATGAATGGATTTCGTACCACGGCTTTTTCCTGGAAGCGACCTATGGTAGACTGTGAAACAGCAATAGCCATGACACGCAAAGTTCCGTTAAAGTAATCTGGAACTTTATATTGAAGTGTCCTGGGAGTCTCATCAGTTTCCAGTATCCCAGACCAGTACACTACTGGTTTCTGTTGTTTCCGTTTGAACGGGTTCAAATTGTTATTAATCTCATCCATGCCCATACCCCCACCCATGGCACCCTTCACGTCGGAGAGGCTGAAGTCGGGTAGGATCAGATCCAGCAATTGTGATGTTTTCACCTCAAGCGCTTTTTTCTTGAAAAAATGAGATAGAGGATCAGGAGTGCTGTAACCAGCAACTTGCAGAATGCCTTCGTCAACGGCAAAGACAACAATCTTCCCTGGCTTCTCCGTCTGGTATTTGATATTAAAGACCTCACCAGAACGAGCTTCTGTGGGCAGTTCAATGGTGATGGGATTCATTCGATTTTCTTTGCTTACGAAGAATGGAGCAACTCCATAACTAAGTGGGCTCATATAGATATCTTTTGAATCCGACGCCCGAACAAAGGCCACATTGATATATCCATTCCCCTCCATGTCATTGGGCAATTGGATCTTCTCAATGAAGGAATTATCCTCAGATTTAAACCATTTGAAGGCATAAACCTTATCCCGCTCTATAGTGATCAAACCTGCGCCTTTGTAGGGAGCCTTGATATAGATCTCTATTTCTTCTCCAGGATCAAAATCATTTTTATTAAGTTTGATCTCTAGTTCAGAAGTTTTATCAAGTGATCGAGACAGATTGCCTTTACCCACTACTGTATATTGAATCCTGGAAAGTTGGATACCTTCTGCATTCTTGATGATCAGTTCATATTCACCAGGTGAACTCGTCTTCAGAGGATAATTCAAGCCTTCTTCATTAACATCCATGACGAAAGAAGTGTCGGGTATGCTTTTGGGAACTGATTTATAGGCATAGGTTCCATTTGCATTTTTGGTCAACACAGATACCTGCTGTATTTGCATCAATTCAAATTTTAGATTCTTGACCAGGGTTTTATCAAGTGCATTGTCAATCGCAATCAGCGAGAGTATGCGTTCTGAATTTCTATAGATGTAGTTTAGATCACCATTCACCTTTGTCCCCAACAGGTATTTCAGTGGGGACACGAGGAGCCGTGATTCAGTTGAGACATTCCGCCCGCCCTCTTTCTCAAAGGCATTAACCATGAGATTCAGCGAATATGTGGCTCGATCGTACTTGGAAAGATCTAATTCATATATTGCCTTTCCTTGAACATCCGTGTTTTGTTCAGCCAGAGTTTCGGTGTAGGATTTCCCCTTAGTCATGGGATCAGTAAAGTGGTAATCACGGAATTGCTTAAACCACATAACTCCCGGTGATAATTTCAAATTTGCAACCAGCCTATTGCCCACCGCTGGTGCGCCAAAGAGATTTCGTAACGTCACTGAAGCCTGTAGGTTCTCAGGTGCGACCCAGGCCAATTTTCCTATATCATCAAAATGGGAGTTTATAGCGAGTCGATCAGGCAAAAATTCTTCAATTTTCACCGTCGTTGATCCAATGAGCTGATAACGCTGACCTCTCCGCATTGTATATAGATTCACCTGATAGATACCCGTAGGTGAAGTGTTCTCAGTTTTGTAATCCAACGCTTCAAAGCCACTTGAATTGAGCGAAATTTGGCGCTTATGAACTTCAAGCCCACGTGAGTCAGAAATGGTCACCTGTAGTGGGGTTCCTGCCAGACGATGCGTCCAGTTTCCTGCTTTCACAATCATGCCGATATTAAAGGTATCTCCAGGTCGATAAATTCCGCGATCCGAGAATAAATAGCCATTCAACCTGGACTCGTCTGAACGACCATGAATGCCCCCAACATCGAATTTGGAGTAATCCAGCCATCGTCCTCTGGCATTTACTGGCATAAAGGTCAAATCATCCCCTTTGCTTATCACATAAACGGTGGGAGTTTGTTCTCGCTGAAAACCATAAAATGTGGGCAATTCAACATGTCCCCGGGAATCTGTATATTTTGTAAGAATCGGTACGCCATTTTTACCGATGACTTCAACCTTGGCTCGATAAATAGGCTTTCCGGTTGAAATGGATTGGACAAATATCTCATGACTTTTATCCGGTCCATCTTTGGTCAACATGCCCAGATCACTAATCATGATCAACCGTTTATCACTAGTTCCGCGGGCATATCTATTGTTCGAATCCCATTCCTGAACCTCAAAAAAGAAGATACCCTTCCTGAGTGTTCCAAGATCATGCTGCACCAGATAGCTTGAAAAATCATAGGAGAAATAATTTGCTTCTCCGGGTTTCAGACGTGTCAGGCTTTTTGTTGAATAGGTGTTATCTACAATATTGTCCTCAGTGAAATTATAATTATTGAATTCCAGACTGGTTAGATCACCATCAGATTGACTGATCAGGTGATTCAACTGATCTGAGGGAATTCGCCCTATCCTGAATCTTACATGATCCACACCCATAGAAAGAATTGAAATTTTCTTTTTTCCGTTGGATGAGAGTACAACACCATCATGCATAATTTCCAACTGTTTTGGATACGACTTAACTCTCAGAACGCTATCAAAATCCTTTGAAAGATTGTATTTCCCATAGAATGGTGCACCTTTCTTAATACGAACATAAAGATGCCTCCCCGGTTCAGCTTTGATTTTAAAGCTATTAAGTTCTGAATATTCTAATTCTGCTTCCATTTCTTCAAGTCGCACTGGTTTTGCGAGTGCCAACACTTCAGGACCAACCAGCGAGGTGTTTTGCCAACCATAATTCCTTTGCGCTCGTACACCAGGAGTCGCCGGTAAATCCTTGGGTAATATCCAGGCTTCTGTATATTTGATCAGATCCTCAGCTTTTGCCTTCCCTTTGGAATCAACGACCAGAATTTGTTCCAGCTTATAATCATCATTGCGAACCATTGACTGACTGGCAGATCTAATTTTGATAAATGTGGTAATACCTGGGATGGTAATGTTGGATGTCGGTGTATTTTGCGAGCGTTGGCCACTCCGACATGCAACTCCCTCAGAGACGGATAAATTCATGGAAAGATCATCTTCAGGCATGGGTAAGCTTTCGGATAAGATGTAAGCCTTCCCGAAATAATCATCATAGGTGATATTGAGATCATAGTCCCGATCACTAAACGATTGGATGGAACGATCCAGTTTTTGGGGTCTGAGTTTCACCTTTTTTTCAAATGACTCTGGATCGACAGGGTGAGAAAAGCGAACCGTGGCTGATACTTGTTTCAGGTCCTGGTTTACCGGATCGATATGAAACTTTGATGAAACAATTTTAAATGTAAAGGGAGCTGTAGTAAAAGCTGGTTTATATAGATTTAATAGTACGTGAGGTGGGAACAGTTCCTTGGCCAATTTTATGGTGTAGCGTATATCTGGTTTCCAATCAACTGTAGGTTGAAATGTGAGTCTCGTATCCTTCTCCCACTTCCATTCTCCCGCTATCTCAGGATCGATTTCAACACCGCTAGTGACTATTTTTTGGACATCCTCCAGTCGAGCAGCAGAGCCATTAAACCGGAGCGTGAGCTTACTGGGGGCGGCATTATTTTTCAAAGCCATTGGACGGGGAGTTGAGAATGTTACCTTAATTTTTTTAGGCTCTGGAATAGTTGATTGCCACACCATGACAGCACCTATTCCGACAAGTAGGATGGGCAGTATTATTTTAACTGCCCGGGGTATGGTGGGGCGCTCGCTTCTTTTTCTACCACTCTCAGAATTTATGCCGCCAGTCTTTTCACTGTCTGATCTTTCAACTCCCAACTTCTTTTCACCGTCCTGCTTTTCATTACTGCCCTTTTCACTGCCTTCTAGCCCTTCGAGCTGTTCTTGTTTGGTGATTTGAGTCTTCGTAGTTGTTTCTTTTGTTTCAACTCGGGTCGTTGATGGCTTTTCCCTGTTTTGATTCCAAAATGCTGGTGGTTCATAGGTGATTGTTCCAAATACAGTCTTAATTAATCGTCGAATAAATCTCAGAATATGCATTGATTTCCCCATTCTATTTCTGTGAGCTTAACAGTTGAGCCGTTCTCATTATTGACATTGACAATTCAAAATACTACGGGTAGTAATTGTTGACCCATTCCAGGACATATGTCTGTACAAACAATACCTGGACTTGGATTATTGTTAGTTCAAACATAGTAGTATTGATCTTAAAAATATTGCTATCTCCCCCGAAACAGTCAGAATACTGACTTTTAACATCAGTGCGTCACAATAGCTCAAAAAAGCTTATAATTAATTAATATGAGACAAAACTAATGTCGATGTTTAATAAATCAACACTTCATAACGTATACAGAACTCACCAAAAGAATTATTTTAAAGCAATAAAAGATCAGTTTTTTGATCTGAGTCCTTCACAGCTGCAATCGCTTTATCAGTCTAGAGTGTCATTCACTGAGAATACAGCCCTGTGGACCAGATGGATCAGCGATGAATAGCTTTCATCGGTGGCATTTGACATCCCCATTTCA
>JABMQQ010000006.1 GCA_013202495.1 Fidelibacterota bacterium
AACGCCCTTGGGTGCGCGTTGGATAGGTACATAGCTGCGGATTTCCTGGGGTGTCAGGACAACTCCCCCGGGATGTACACTCAGGTGCCGAGGAAATCCAGCAAGATAGAAGCCATTGCGGATTATCTCTGGCCAGGGATCCTTAAGGTCAAGATCGCTGAGCAAGGGATTGTTGGCTAACTCCTCAAATGGGTCACTGACATACCAGAGATGGGATAGGCGCTTGGTTACGATACCAATCTCACTCTCGGTCAAGCCATACACCTTGGCAACTTCGCGAATAGCAGATCGCGCCTTGAAAGTCACATGATTACAGATCATGGCTGAATGGGAGTCACCATAGGTGTCAAAAGTGTACTGGAGAATTTCGTCGCGGGTATCCCAGGGGAAATCCACATCAATATCTGGTGGGTCCTTGCGCCCTGGAGACAAGAATCGTTCAAAAAAGAGATTGTGGCGGATGGGATCAACATGGGTAATTTTGAGTGTATAGGCCACAATACTGGCAGCAGCACTCCCCCGCCCGCATGTAATGGGTGATTGCTTGACAATATCCTGAACCGTGAGGAAGTAATTGGAAAAGCGTTTCTCTTTAACGGTCTTCAACTCATGTTCAATGCGGTCACGAATACGATCTGTCATGTTGCCATAGCGCTCCTGAGCACCCAGATATACACGATTTTTTAATTCCTGGTAATCCCTGTTATCATTGGAGTCAGGAAAGATGAAGTTGTCCAGCGGTGGCCTCCACTGGCATTTCGCAGCAATTTCCATGGTACGGTCCAGGGCTTCTTCAGCAAAAGGCAGGACATCAAGCGCTTCTGCACGACTATGGAGATAATTATCAATGGGAATCAGTTCTTCTTCAGGCAAGCGCGACAGTTTGGTATTCAGATTGATGGCGCGCATGATGCGATGGAGCTGATGTCCCTTTGGTGAGCCCATGTATGCGGGGATATTGACCACAGATGGGAAGTCCTTCTCACGAGCCCAATGGTACAAGCTGTAGCTGCCTGATTGCAGGGAGACATATACGTCTTCGGACTGGTAAGCCTCCAGTAAATCACGATCCTGGGTCAGCATGACCAATCCCTCCAACCGTCCTGTGAGATGCTTGAGTAAATCGAAGCTTTCTCCAGCATGACGCTGGCTGATCAGGCGACAAAGATTGGAGTAACCTGTGTTGTCTTTGACCAGCAGAACAGCCTTGCGCTTCTGGGCATCATCCAATGTTGCCCCAACGATCATATCCAGACCACGCTCCAGAGCTGTCTGATAGAGGAAGATCATGCCATAGAGATTGTTGGTATCAGCAATGGCAAATTGGGTATAGCCCTTCTTAATCATAAAATCACACAGGTGTTTTGGTGACAGGGTTCCCCTGAGTAGAGAGTAGTGGCTATGGACTTCGAGGGGGATCATGTCATTGGAGCCCGCTATCAGGATGTGGCTGGATAGATCTTTGGTAGGCAATCAATTTTGGCCGCAACGCATCGTAGCCACGCTCAAAGCGTTTTACCTCGGCCTCTTCCAGGTACTTGAGTTCCCTGGCAACCAACAGTTGGGCATAAATCTCGTTCAGAGACCCCAAAGCAACATCTACGGCGTGCTGTCGGTCCTTGGTTGTGCGTCTAGAGGTTCCCTCAGCCAGAATAGCCGGGATACTCACTGCAGCTCGTTGAAGCTGGGCGGTCATACCCATACGCTCTTTATCTGGGAATTGTGAGGTAATGGTATAGATGTATTTGGCCATAAGTATTGCACGCTGGAAAACATCCAAACCCTTAAAGGTTGCCATCCTATATCCTGGTTGCTCTGCCCATGGCATCATGCACTAGCTCTTCTGGGGAGATCATGTTGGTCAGTCAGTCCTGGGCCAATTCTTCACATTGTTCTGAATGTACTGCTGAATTCTATGACCTGATTCAGGGTTCCGAATGACGTGATCAAAAAAACGTGATTGCCAAGCGAATTCAGGGTTTATCTGGTGGGCACGTTTGCTTACGGCGGATTTGTATGAACGGATGATTGTCGGCAATGAACCGGATTTGGGTGAAATGGATGACATTTTATCATTTGTGATGGTTTTCGGTGGTTTGGTTGTTGTCGTTGTAGGGTTGTTGCATGCAACAACCCTACAACCGTTGTCGACACCATTTTCAATGTCATCCATTTCACACGTTTCAACCACACCATTGGGTTTATCAATGACCACAATCCCGTGCATATGATCAGGCATGATGATGTATGACCCCAGACTGGCAAATTTAAAATGTTGTGGAATTTCCTGCCAACAGGTTTGAGCTATTATTCCCAGGTTAGATAGATGCATTATCCCATCCTGAATTTTGCCGAAATATTGTTCCTTATCTTTGGTGCAGATTGTTATGAAATAGGCGGTATTTCTACCATAGTCCCATCCCCGCAACCGAATAGACTTTCTTTCTGCTAATCTTCTCATACGCTGGCTGTACCCTGGGCTTCTAATTGCACGGGCTCTGTGAGTCCAAATCGTATGACAGGGTAACCATGTCGGGCTCGCAACTTGTCCATGGCCTGGTGTAAATCGCCATGTTTGGCCGCGTCAGGATCAATCACCTTGGAAAAAAGACTGATCTGTTGGGCGGCCTGTATGAGATTCTCAAAACCGATGGAGAGATAGCGAACCCGGGTGCGTCGTTCAAAAAGTTGCTCAAAGATTTTCTGGGTATAATAGAACATGAGGTATTCTTTATTCGTTGCTTCCGGTAGTCGAACGGTACGAGTTGCAATTTTGCTGTCGGAGTAGCGGCAAAAGATACGAAAGCTGTTGACCTTCTTGTTCTTCTGACGCAAACGGGTGCAACCGCTCTCAATGAGATAATAGACAACCCCCATAATCAATTTATCATCGTTGCTATCCTCACTGAAGGTATACTCCTCTTTTATCTCTAAGCGCTGCTCAGGGGGCATTACAGGACTCAGATCAATACCCAGAGCCTTCTGATGCAAGGTCAGAGCATTCTTGCCAATGACCAGAATCAACTTATTGATGGGGACTGCTGCCAGCATACCAATACTGGTCAGGTTCAACTCTTCCAGAAGCACCTGGTCGGTGCTGTGACCAATACCTGGCAGCATCTTGAGTTCCAGGGGATCCAGAAAGGTGCGTTCGTTGCCAGGCAAAACATCAAAGAGCTCGGCATATTGGCGGATGTAGCGTGCTGCCACCGATGAAACCAGCTTATTTACAGAAATACCAATACTTGAAGTCAGGCGAAATGATTCACGGATATCCTTGTGGATGCGGTAGGCGCTATCCTTGATACGTCCCAACAGCCGTGTGGTACCCGTCATATCAATGGCAACCTGTCCATAGCGAATGGGTTCAACATAGGGTGAATAACGAGAAACCTGACTGGTAATGGCGTTCATTGCACGCTGGTATAGTTCAGGATTGGAATCCACCACGATAAGACGATGCTCCAGCTTGAGTGCCTGTCCAAGCAGCATGCCTCGGTGGATACCTTCCTGGCGGGCTTCCCCGGAAGCCGACAATATGATTGCCCGTCCTCCGGATCCAGATGCCACCACCACAGGTCGATCGCGATAACTACTGTGGACAGCCTGCTCTACCGTGGCCGGAAATGATGGAACTTCTATGTGTAGAACATCTTTCATTTTTGGTCGAAGGTCTTAGAGTCGAAAGTCGAAAGTCTGAAGGTCGCAGGTCAGAAGGTAGAATACAGGAGTCAGGAGTCCGAATTTCTGGGGAAAATCCTGTTCCAAACTCGAATATGTCTAACCGGCCATACGGCTGTTAGCGGCGATCTCATAGTGAATCACAGGAGCTGCTGGACGGACAGGCCTGGTTTTTTCCTTCGGTGCAGGGACAGTGGCCAAAAGTCCAGCTACTCCATGGGATACTGAAGACAATACAGCTCTGGTTCTTCCCCGAGGACCACGAAACAGGCTGGAGACGGGCTGAGGTATTGAATTGTATCGCATATGTGATCCTTATTGATGTTCGCTATTTTTTTACTATGCCTGATACTGTCTTAACAGACCGACAACAACACCCTTGAGTGCAAATTCATCGTCTTCTTCCACCTGGATGGGCTGATACTGTCCGGAACGGTTGCAGGGACGTAGCGTGACCCCACCAGGATGCAGATCCAGCTTTTTAACTGTGGCCTCTCCATTGATGGTGGCGACTACAATCTGACCGCTTTCAGCTTTGGGTTGGGGTTTTACAATGATAACATCACCATCTTCAATATTGGCATCCATCATGGAATCTCCACGAACCCGCAATGCAAAATTATTGGTTCCTTTGAGAAGGTAGCGTGGCACTTCCACAGGTTCAGGAATTTCAATCGCCTCAATGGGGATACCAGCAGTAACCTGTCCCAGGATATCCAGAACAACCGTCTCTCCCACCAGACCAGTCAGCCGAATATTGCGAGCAGTATTGCTCTTATCAAAAGAGATATAGCCCCTTTCACGCAGAATATTCAGTTTCTTCTGGATAGAGAAATTGGAATTCAGTCCAAAGAATTCCCGTATCTCGGAGATAGTTGGCGCCATCTGGTGGCGCTGAATGAACTGTGAGATGTATTCGTAGAGTTCGCGTTGCTTTTTGGTTAGCATGCTCTCGCCCCATGGGTTACATCGACATATAGGCCAGTGCTTTGTGCCTCACTATATCGCGTGGCAGGTGAAGGTTGTAGATCTCGGTGATTAATAGACCTCTCTACACGTGTAGCAGGAACTATTTCAACAAGATCAAAAACCTCTATGGCATGCTGGATCAATC
>JABMQQ010000083.1 GCA_013202495.1 Fidelibacterota bacterium
ATTTTTCGAGCTTTGACATTTGGTCCCTTCGTCTAGTGGTTAGGACTCGAGATTTTCATTCTCGCAACAGGAGTTCAATTCTCCTAGGGATCACAAAAAACCCGATCGAAAGATCGGGTTTTTTTGTTTCCACGATTATTAGATTTTTTTATTCTAAAATCAACTTTGGGAATTATTAAAAGATAAATATATCAATCTATCTCATTGAGGGTTTCCAACAGGTAGCGCCACCCCCGCCGATCTAATAATTGGGATATTTTACGATACCCATAGCCGTAGTCTGGATCCTGACTTTTCTCCATATTGAGCAAGCGAAATTTGGCATATTCAGAGGGAGTATCCTTGTATACCATTTCACTACCAAGATTGCAGAATCCTTCACGAATATCAGATCTTAAATCCAAATCACGCTCAAAGAGATAGACATGCATCAGTTCATGAGCCAATATGGCCCTAAACATGGTCAGGGGGAGGTGAGACACAATATAGATGTGGCTGTCCTTAGAAACGACACGACCATTTCGTGTTTGCATATTGTGATCAGTAAATCCGTGCATGGCATCAGAATAAGACGAGGCTAGCTGTTTCAATCTCTCCTGATCAACCAGGGTGATAGGAATATCGACTGGCAAATTTGTTATCCCGTTGGATTCTAATAGTCGGCGAACATATGAGCTTGAAGATTCCAGTAGAAAATCCCCTGATACTTCAGTTTCATTGCAGATTCCGCAAAGAAATCGCCCATCACCCAGTTCAAATCCACCCCTGGTTAATTCTTCACAAATCAGACGGCCACAGGTACTGCACTCAGGCAATTCCGAGGAGTGGCTCCCATGAAATGAATTTCCCCAATAGTCTGTATAGTATTTGCCCTGGAGCGGTTGATCACAAATGACACATTTAGGGAGGATGTGATTGGTGTAGCACTGTGGATGATACATTTTATCATCTAAAATAGCATATTTTCCATCGATGAGTTTCCCACAGTGTTCACACCTCGGTTGGATATGATCACGATAACAATTCTCATGATAGGATTTTCCATCAGCAGTAAGATAATTGCCCTCAATGGATTTATTGCAATAGCTGCACTTTGGCTCCATGCCAAGAATGGAGCCAGCAAACCACAAGGAAATGAGCAGAATAGTGAGGTTTGATCGATGCATGATTAAATATTACACCGTTTCAATTCTTAACCCTAACAAAAATGATTGGGACTACGCTTTCTCCCCAACTGATAAAACAGGTGGTGAGTGAGTGATGATACCTTTTTTGTCCTGGTAGGCTCGCCACTTGCGATCGATATAGGGTGTGATATACCAGACTCCAGCACAGAGGAACAGACCTGCATAGATATCCACAATATAGTGGTGCCGGAGATAGACCGTGGCAAGGATAAGGGACAACCCAATGGGGAGGAAAATCCAGAAGAGACCTTTGTGGAAGCGCCAGGCCATCCCCAGGGTAAGGAATGTGATGGTGCAATGCAATGAAGGGAATGCCCCTCTGGCAGACGCAGAACTGATATTCACTACAGCACGAGCGCTATCCGAGATAAGCGAGGTACCCTTAAAAATATTAATGGTATACAGATCAGCCAGAGCGAGCCTTGGCGGGGCAGCCGGCAATAAGATATAGAGCATATAGCCACCATAATAACATAGCATCATGGTCAGCATCACGGTTCTGAATTCCCGTTTCTCTCCTTTGTAATACATATAGAGCACCAAAATAACAGTGATCCAAAAGTAATTCATATAGGCGAAGGACAACCAGTCAGTTAGCCAGGGTGCATAAAATTTTTCAGCCCACACTGTCGGTGACACTCCAAACATCCATTCATCAATGGCATTCAGCTGGAAATGAACATCGTTGGGGTTAACAAAGTGAATTGTATCATGAAGATTGGTATAAACGGCAATGGCAAAAATAAAGGGTGCAACTTCACGAATAAATTTGAAGGCTCTCTTGTCAGGTCTGTACCACAGAAACCAATAGAAAATCATCATCAATATGATTGTCACAATTATTCTGGCTATTCCACCTTCAATTTTTTTTGAATCTTCACCAACAGTGGTGTAAAAATACCAGTTGGCCCTGATGGTAATCAGTATGGACGGGATCAGGAAGACCAGGAAGATGATCTCCTCAATTCGTAGACTCCGTAATCGTCGTATCCAGGTTTTCAGCACGTCGTATCTCCCATCATGGATCTCATCTTCAATTTTCTACACCTGCACTTCAGAAATTTCTACAATACTTAGGATTCCTAGCGCCGCCAGGACAAAAATGAGACAACCCAAAATGATCCCTACGCCCACAGCCCAACTCGTTTGTCTGCTGGAAAGGTTCATCACCCTGGCCAGGGATATTCCCGTCCAAACACCACCCCCAAAGGGAATAGTCGTGATAGTAAGAGGACCCAGCCACCCAATTTTCATGAGCCCCGCAGTCCATCTCCGTTTGCTCAAACGGTCCTGAATTCGCCGGGAACGTTCCTGCAAATAGATCGCCCATTTGAATTTTTCAAAAGATAGATCAAACATGTGATTGATAAATGCCATGAGTACAAAGTCCGAGAGAATGACGATGATCCCTATCTCCCAGGCATTGAGACCCATGATAAGACCGAGAGGGAAGGCTGCCTTTTTTCCCAGTGTGTACTGGGCTACAAGCAGTGGTATAATAGCCAGTATTTTAGGAGGGATCAGCTGAATCGTCCTCAACTTTTTTTACGATCATCAGACGTTGGTAAGCTGTATAATTGGTTCCCACAGCGAGAATGATGATAGCAAATTCCAGGACAATCTCGGATCCAAAATAACTCACTCCCCAGGGATTGAGTATGGCTCCAACAGCGAGAATGATAAAGCGTTCGAAGCGTTGCATGAATCCGACCAACTCTTGAACCCCCAGTGACTGGGCACGGGCTCGAATATAGCTCACCATCATGGAGCCCATGATGGCCAGGAATGACCAGAAAAACATCGGGCTATCTTTAAAATGATAGGTGATACCCATAAAGACGAACATCTCTACATAGCGATCTAGACTTGAATCTAAGGTGGCCCCAAATTTACTAGATCGCTCACCCAGCCTGGCTACGGTTCCGTCGAGCGTATCCAGAATGCCGCTGAACAAGAGCAGAAACCCTGCGGTGGCACTATGTCCAAACATAAAAAAGATTGCCGCGATAACGCCAAAAATGGAGGCTGTAAAGGAAATTGAATTGGGATTCATCCCTGCCAGGGGTGAATGTGAAACGATGAATTTTACAACCTTATAGTAGCCTTCAATAAGGTTGTGACGGTTAAGCATTCCGGTTCACATTTCTATTCGTAGCTATCATAATATTCGTGTCCAACATGGGTGATGAGTTCTTCTCCCATCATCCAACGCAGGGTATTTTTTAACTTTGTGAGTTGGATAAAGATGTCATGCTCAGGATATAGCCCTGGCCCAACTATTGGTGCTTTAAAGTAGAAGGATAGCCATTCCTGAATGCCTCGCATCTTGTGTCGAAGCGCTAGATCAGCGAATAATACTAAATCCAACACAATGGGTGCAGCCAGTATGGAATCCCGACAGAGGAAATCGACCTTGATTTGCATCTTGTAGCCCATCCAACCGAAGATATCAATGTTATCCCAGCCCTCTTTGGCATCACCACGGGGTGGGTAATAATTGATCCGAACCTTATGGTAGAGATCTTTGTAGAGATCTGGATAGGTGTCAGGCTGGAGGATGTAATCCAGAGCGCCCTTTTTGGAAACTTCTTTGGATTTAAATGACATTGGATCGTCAAGAACCTCACCATCCCTGTTGCCAAGAATATTGGTAGAGAACCAACCCTCGACCCCTAACATTCGGGATTTCAGTCCAGGTGCGAGGATGGTTTTCATCAGGGTTTGACCCGTCTTGAAATCTTTTCCTGCAATAGGCAGGCCTTCGGCCATGGCCAATTCTTGAATAGCCGGAACATCAACTGCGAGATTTGGAGCACCCATGAGAAAGGGCACACCACTCTTTAAGGCAGCGTATGCATAGATCATGCTGGGAGCGATAAGTGGATCATTGGCTAACATAGCGGCTTCAAATTTTTCCAAACTGCTATGGATATCTGAAGGTTCTATATAGGCCTCTGTGCTGGCGCACCAGATCATGACTTCTCTAGTCGTATTGTTTGCTTTTCTGAATGACTTAATATCCTCTATGAGCATTTCTGCCAGGAGCATCTTATTAGGAGCAGATTTTTTGTGAACCCCATCCAGGTTTTTCACATATTCCTTATCAAAAACCGCCTTCATAGGTTTTACTGTCTCGAGTATAGGTCGTGCTCTTTCAAGATCTTGAGGTGTCAGAACTTGTGCCCGTGTAGCAGCTTGATATCCATCATCTTCAAAAATATCCCAAGCACCATAAACCAGATCCTGCAGTTCGGCGAGAGGTACAAAATCTTTTATCTTCGGGCTGCGATTCTCAGTCCTTTTACCCAGTCGAATCGTTGCCATCTGAGTGACACTTCCAATGGGAGCTGAGTGCCCATTAATAATGGCATCAACACCAGCAATGAATGTGGTTGATACTGCCCCTAATCCAGGAATTAATACTCCCAGCTTCCCCTCTGGCGCTTTTGTATCCAAAAAAAACTCCTCTCACTTTATCAATAGAATTCTATATATAATTATGGGCAAAAATTTAATCCCCCCAACATGCAATTCAAGGCATGCTTCGGTGCATATAATCATGCTTGATTTAGCAAACAACAACTTATGAGAAAAGTGTGACAAATAGGGGTAATACATTATCTGTTCAGAAAGTACATTTTGGTCTATAAATCATTCCTCTTCACTTTATTTTGATCCCGATGAAAAAGCGTACATTATTCACCAACACCCTGCTCCAGACTTTACGTATTGAGGAGCTTATCGGTCTGGTGCTGATCACATTCACTATCATTTTTGCCAGTTTTGCAAATCTGTATATCATGATGAACCAACCACTTGATTCGCAAAATATTGCAGTGAATTTTTTAAGGATATTTGCTTCAGCTCTTTTCACCTATTTATTTTGTCGGTCAATTATCTACCATGCCGAAAACAAAGTTTTCCAATTTATTCGTGATTTTGTGCCCTTTCTATTTGTCCTGGTCATTTATTTCAATCTTCAGGATACAATATTCATCCTTAATCCCAGCGACATTCACCATACACTGGTTAACATGGATGGAGAACTTTTTGGGTTTCAACCCACGGTTTGGGCTGAACAATATTATCATCCTCGTCTGACAGATTTGTTTTCCCTTAGCTATTTGAATTATTACATCATGACCCCGATCCTGTTGGGTCTACTCTATCTGAAAAAGCAAACTGAGAATTTCAGAGTAGTCTTGCTCACGATGATGATCAGCTATTTTATAGGCTTTATCAGCTATATCATTTTCCCAGCATCATCACCTTACTTGGTTATACCAGAATTATATGAGGTTGATATCTGGAAGGACACATCCTTTTTCTCCTGGCTCACCTATACCATTGTTGATATGTCTCCCCATCGCGTTCGTGATGCCTTTCCATCTATGCACAATGCCATCGCACTCTTGACCATAATTATGGCCTGGCGCTATCACCGGGTCTACTTTTGGATTCAATTACCACTAGCCGTAGCCTTGCCATTTGCCACCGTATATTTGAGATATCACTATGTTGTGGATATCATTGGAGCCCTCCCAGTTATTGCCTTAGCACTCTATTTGACCCCTCGTCTCGAGCTAAAATGGACACAGTTTCAAAAACAGAACACACCTCTCGAGGATAGCATGAGTAAAAGTGGAGTGAATTTTTGAGCAACCATAACCTGATTGAGGTCTCTATTATTCAGTCTGAAAGAGAAACTCGAGCATCGCGACAGATACGAGAAGAGGTTTTCGTTGTGGAGCAACAGGTTCCTCCGGAAATAGAATATGATGAATACGAAGAGAGTTCGACACACATTCTGGCCTGCTTAGATGGAGTTCCAGTGGGCACAGCTCGTTGGCGTAAGACAGAGAACGGCCAGAAGCTTGAACGTTTTGCTGTTCTGAATTCCTCAAGGGGAAAAGGTGTTGGTGAGGCTCTGGTAAAATTTGTCCTGGATCAGATCGAAGATACGGAACCAGCCTATTTAAACTCACAGGTTTCAGCCATACCGTTTTATGCCCGTCAGGGATTTGAAGCACAAGGGGGCATCTTTTACGAAGCTGGCATACCTCATCGGAAAATGGTGCTTAAGACGATAGAAAATAATTAACGCATCTACTTACCCCGGCTTTTAAGCCGGGAGTTAGCTACCCAAAATAATATCGGGGTTTTAACCCCAACCAGATCGATATCATCATCTGTCAGGGCTAAAGCCCTTTGGTCTTGGTGCTTACTTATCCCCGCCTTAAAAGGCGCGTTAAATGTAGGATTTTTCTACCGTCGTCCCGAGCGGAGTTGAGGGGCCTGATAATTAATTATTATAGTTATCCCTCGACTCCGCTCGGGATGACAAGCATGGATATCATTAGATAAAAAAATGACCGGATTACCCGATCATTTTGATAAAACATTTTTATTGGGTATCATCCAGAGATGAGCCTTTTAGCAACCACATCTGACTTGGCTTTAATCGATTTGTGAAGTGATCCACCATGGCTATCCATAGTGACTACAGCTGGAAAATCCTTTACTTCAATATGCCAAAACGCCTCAGGCACACCCAGTTCCTCAAGCATATAAACATCATGAACCTTCACCACCGATTTTGCTAGAGAGGCAGCCAGGCCACCAATGGCATGGAGATAAACACCACCAGATTTTGAAAGACCGGCCAAGGTAGTTTCACCCATCCCTCCCTTGCCAATCACTCCGCGAACCTTATAGTGCTCCATTACAGCTGCTTCATAGGGTTCTTCCCGAATGCTTGTGGTTGGACCAGCTGCTACAAATGACCAGGAGCCATCCTCGTGTTGCTTTACAACTGGACCACAGTGGTAGATCATACTGTCTTCCATGATTGGCTTGAGCCAATCTGGCCAGTTCTCATGGATGTATTTATGAGCGGCGTCTCTAGCGGTTACCATTAACCCTGAGATAGCAACTTCATCACCCATCTTTAATTCACGAATTGCTGCTTCGGAGATCGGTAATTGCAAATTAATCATAAGTCACCTCTCCATTGCCGTTCAGAATCATGCTGTGTCTTCTATACGCCCAGCACATGTAGGATATCGAAACAAAGAAAGAGGCTGGTAAGCGGTGCATGGTTCCCATTTTTACACCTAAAATGGTCGTTTTGCCACCAAAGCCCATGGGACCAACACCTAACTCATTTAAATCAGCTAACAATCTTGATTCCATTGCAGCCAGATCTGCGTTGGCGTTCGTATCTGTCATTTTTCTGAATAGTTGAGATTTTGCTGTGAGATGGGAGGTGGTTCTATCACCCCCGACTCCTATACCAAGAATACCGGGAGCACACCCAAGACCCTGGGCTTTATTAACAGCATCCACAATGACCTTATAAACACCATCCATGTCACGACCAGCACCCAAACCTACGTCGGGGAGCTTGTATTGAGTGGACACGTTCTCACATCCACCACCCTTGAGCATGAGTTTGAATTCGATATAATCATTATCCCATTCTTCAAAATGGATAAATGGTTGTCCCTCACCAATATTATTACCTGAATTTTTACCTGTGATACTGTCCACGGCATTGGGGCGAAGATAACTTTTATCAACTGCCTCAGAGGTGGCTTCGTGGATTAAGGCAGTCAGCCTACGCATACCCACACCTTCAGGGATGTAAATAATGTATATATTGGTTCCAGTGTCCTGGCAGATAGGTGTAGATTCAGCACGTGCAAGATCGATATTTTTCAGGATCATGCCGAAAACACTACGGGCAGCAGAGCCCTCGTCCTCATTCTGTTGGGCAGCCCTAATACTCTCCACGACATCCTTGGGGAGATCAGTTGCAGCCAAACGAATCAACTCCAGGACCTGATCCTTTAAAGCTTTTTCATCATATTGAAACATATACAACCCCTTAAACTACTTAACCTCCCAAACATCACCACTGTAGAATAGGTCTTCCAAAGTGCCCTTGCCCTTAACCTTAGTGACCTCTTTGATCTGCTCGATCATCATGTCATCATATGAGGGAGCATCGACAGCCCTTAGTACACCAAATGGTGTGGGTGTCAGTGGATCGAATGTCATTTCAAGAAGAAGGTTGGTGATGATGGGATTGGTTTCATCATGTACCAGGAGATCTTTTTCATTCCACTCCTGACCGAGGTGGACGACCTTGGGATGGTGATCCATCATGATGATCCCTTTATCCTCTTCCTTACCAAAGATCATGGGTTCACCATGAACCACAAATAGAGCATTATCAGGACGGGTCGCTTTATTTTCAACATCTGCAAACTCACCGTCATTAAAAATGATGCAATTCTGATACACTTCTATAAAAGCGGCACCCTTGTGACGTTGTGCTCGCTTGATGCTTTCCTGTAAACCCTTGGCATCCACATCCAGAGCACGGGATATAAAGGTGGCATTGGCACCTAATGCAACAGCACTGGGGTTAAAAGGACGGTCAATTGATCCAAATGGTGAAGATTTGGTTTTTGCTCCCAGCAATGATGTGGGAGAGTACTGACCTTTGGTCAAACCATATATCCGATTGTTAAACAACATGATATTCATATCAATATTGCGTCTCAATGCGTGTATCATATGATTTCCACCAATGGAAAATCCATCACCGTCACCTGTGATCACCCAAACAGCTAGATCAGGATTGGCCAGTTTCACACCAGAAGCTATGGCAGGTGCACGACCGTGAATTGAATGGAAGCCGTAGGTATCCATGTAATAGGGAAAACGGCTGGAACAACCGATACCTGAAACAAATGCGTAATTCTCTTTTTTTACACCCATGACAGGCAGGGTTTTTTGCATATTTGCCAGAACTGAATAATCCCCACAACCCGGACACCATCTTACCTCGTTACCGGGGACAAAATCTTTCCGTGTTAGATTCAGATCTTGAATGTCAACTTTGGTTTCACTCATCTCTCTATACCTTATCTATTCAATTACTCGGGGATTAACCGAGGATCTCATTAATTTTTTCTTCAATCTCAGAAGCACGGAAAGGTTCACCCCTAACGATGTTCAACTGATGAATGGATCTGGCCAACTCACCTTTGAGCAGCAGAGCCAATTGACCTGAATTAACCTCTGGAATGAGGATTTCATCAAATTCATCACAAATAGCTTTTAAATCTGATGGGAAGGGACTGACCCAACGCAGGTGCATCTGGCTTACTGATTGCCCCTTGGCTAACGCACGATCTACTGCCACATGGATGGCACCATGCGTGCTACCCCAGCCTACAACGAGTAGCTTGCCCTTGGATTCACCATGGATTTCTGAGGGAGGAATTTCTTGTGTGATATTCTCAACTTTACGGGCTCGTATATCGGTCATTAGTTGATGATTCTCAGGATCCTGACTAACCATACCGGTAATATTTTCTTTTTCAAGACCACCGATGCGATGTTCCAGACCTGGAGTTCCAGGTATTGCCCAGGGTCGAGCTTCATTTTCATCACGCGCATAGGGCATAAATCCATCTGCACCCCGATCTGATGAACTTGGATGATTTACTTCAATTTCTGGAAGGGTCTTAGGATCGGGAATTTGCCATGGACCAGAACCTTGACCGAGATAACCGTCACTGAGCAGAATGACCGGTGTCATATATTTCATTGCAATTCTGGCAGCTTCAAAAGCACATTCAAAACAATCTGCTGGATCCTTGGCTGCAATGACCGGAATTTTTGCATCACTATTTCGTCCAACAACAGCTTGTAGCAAATCAGATTGTTCCATTTTCGTAGGCATTCCTGTACTGGGACCACCGCGCTGAACGTTCACAATAACCAATGGAAGCTCAGTGATGATTGCCAGCCCAATAGCTTCCGTTTTCAGAGCCATACCAGGTCCGGAAGTCGTCGTAGCTGCTAAATCTCCTGCATAGGAAGCCCCGATTGCGGCGGAAATTCCAGCAATTTCATCCTCGGCCTGAAAGGTTTTAACGCCATGATTCCTGAGTCCTGAAAGTGTATGGAGGATTTCACTGGCCGGTGTGATTGGGTATGATCCCAAAAACAATTCTTTACCGGCTTTTTCAGCGGCAGCCACCAAACCATAGGCAACAGCGACATTGCCAGTAATATTGCGATATTTACCCCTTGGCAAATCAGCTTTCTCTACAGCATAAGAAGTTGTAAATATTTCAGTGGTCTCACCATAATTGAAACCTGTTTTCATTGCTGTGATATTGGCTTCGGCTATGGAAGGGTTTTTGGCGAATTTTTTTCTCAACCATTCTTCGGTGGGCTCAATGGGACGGTTGTACATCCAGAAGAGAACACCCAGGGCGAACATATTCTTGGTTCGCTCAATTCCTTTGGAGGTCAGGTCTGAATTCTCCAGAGCTATTTTGACCAGCCTGGACATTTCAATACTGAAAACAGTAAATCCTTCCAAAGATCCATCTTCAAGTGGATTGGCTTCCCAGCCAGCCATTTTTAGGTTCTTTGCTGTGAATGCATTGGCGTTGGCCAATATGGTTCCACCCTTTTTCAAATCCCTCAGATGCACCTTAAGCGCAGCCGGGTTCATGGCCACCAATGTGTCTGGTAAATCACCTGGGGTAAATACCCGCTGTGATCCAAACATTAGCTGAAAGGCACTGACACCGGCCAGAGTTCCAAGCGGAGCTCGGATTTCTGAGGGATAATTGGGGATAGTTTTTAAGTCATTCCCTACAATGGCCGTTGCTTCGGTGAAGCGCGTACCTGTTAATTGCATACCATCGCCTGAGTCTCCTGCAAAACGAATGGTTGCCTCATTAATTCTAATTACTTTTTTCGCCATGAATACGAACTCCCGCTA
>JABMQQ010000084.1 GCA_013202495.1 Fidelibacterota bacterium
ACAACATCTTCTTGACCCACAAAATCTTCCAGGCTCTGTGGTCTCAGAGCACGGTCAAATTCCTGTTCTTCGGTCAATAGTTGGGGTTGTGTTAAATCACTCATCTAATCAATCTACGCTTGTCTCTCTTTAAATTTTTGTCTCTTAAACTTCTTCTCAAAATGTGCCGGCAAATATAGTCGGTGAGGTAGGCTGTTTCCAAGTGAAGCCTTGACGGGGACGCTGGGTCGTTCATGCATGCGATTCAATTATTGAGTCGTTTCTGCAAAGGCAAGGACATGCCGATCCGGATCCAGACAATAACCGACACGGTCACCCCAGTCTTGCATTGATACTTTTAATAAAAGTTCTGCCCCATTTTGGATTGCCCGATCAAGGAAATGCTGGGCATTACCAACACGGAGATACAACTCAACACGAGGATTCCCCTCATCTGTTTTTGGAAATACATCCTTTCCCAGGAGTCTTTTAATTCCTTCGATAGACATCAATCCCAGAATAAAACCGCCTTCCATGCGAAACTCTGTCATGCCAGGTACATCTAGAATTGGAGGAATTTGAAATACGGACTCATAGAATATTCTTGAAGCCTCTTGGTTAGATACATAAAGGATGGTCATGCCTTGCTCAATCATTATACCATCCCTACTTAGCGAGCATTTCCTGCAGGTAATGGCCAGTATAGGATTTTTTCACCCTGGAGATCTCCTCGGGAGTGCCAGAAGCGAGTAGCTCTCCACCACCATCGCCACCCTCTGGTCCAAGATCTATCACATGATCAGCTGATTTGATGACATCAAGATTGTGCTCAATGACCAATACGGTGTTGCCCTTGTCTACCAGACGATTTAAAACAGTCAACAACATGTTTACATCTTCAAAATGTAGTCCGGTTGTTGGCTCATCGAGGATGTAAAATGTACGACCCGTGCCGACCTTACTGAGCTCACTGGACAGCTTAACTCTTTGGGCCTCCCCGCCTGAAAGGGTTGTGGCTTGTTGTCCCAATTTTATATAGCCAAGACCCACATCAACCAAGGTTTTAAGTTTACGGTTCAGGGCAGGAATTGCCTTAAAGAATCCCAGGCCCTCCTCTACTGACATATCTAAAATTTCAGAAATGTTTTTCTTCTTATAATGAATTTGGAGGGTTTCCCTATTGTAGCGCTTTCCTTTACAGTCTTCACACTGAACATATACATCAGGCAAAAAGTGCATCTCGATCTTACGGATACCATCACCCTGACAGCTTTCACAGCGACCTCCCTTGACATTAAATGAGAATCTTCCGGGCTTATAGCCACGTAATTTTGCTTCAGGTAACTGGGAGAAAAGATCTCTGATAAAGGTGAAAGAGCCGGTATAGGTCGCGGGGTTTGACCGGGGTGTACGACCAATGGCTGATTGATCAATATTGATGACCTTGTCGATATAGGCCAGCCCTTCAACTCGATCAAAGGGAAGGGTTGTGATCTTGGTATTATAGATGGATCGTGCCATTGCAGGATAAAGGGTCTGGTTTATGAGTGATGATTTACCTGAACCTGATACACCAGTTACACAGATGAATTTACCCAGGGGGAAATCAATGTTAAGTTTTTGCAGATTATTCCCTCTAGCCCCGACTAAGGAGATTTTACTGTTCTTGCCTTCTCTTCTTTGCATAGGTACGGGGATGGACAACTCACCGGTCAAGTATTTGGCTGTCAGGGACCTTTTGTTTTTCAAAAAAGATTTCGGTGGACCGAAAGCCACAATCTCACCACCATGCTCACCAGCACCGGGACCCATGTCAACCAGGATATCTGCTTCTTCCATGGTTTCCTGATCGTGCTCAATAACGATAACTGTATTTCCCAAATCTCTTAAATGCTTTAAAGTTTCAATAAGTCTTCGGTTATCTCTTTGGTGGAGACCAATGGAGGGTTCATCTAAAATGTAAAGAACTCCAACCAGCTGTGAACCAATCTGTGTTGCAAGTCTTATGCGTTGGGCTTCGCCACCAGACAAAGTCCCGGCGGTTCTAAATAAGTTTAAATAATCCAAACCCACATTTACCAGAAAACTTAATCTCTCTTTAACTTCTTTTAAGATTTGTTTTCCAATCTGTTCTTCTGTTTCTGTGAGTTTTAATTCATTAAAGAACGTTTGTAGCTCTTTTATGGGTAAATAGCTCAAGTCGGTTATACTTTTATTTCCGAGGAGTATGTGATTTGCCTCGATACGTAGGCGCGAGCCACCACAGGTCTCGCATGGTAGAGAGCTCATATAGCCTTCAATCCATTTCCTTACACCAGGAGATGTGGTTTGTTTATACCTGCGTTCAAGATTTGGGATGACACCCTCAAAACCACCCTCGTATTCACCCTTCCAGCGATCAGATTCGTAGGCCATCTTAATCTTCTTATCGCCGGTACCACGTATAACGGCTTCCTTGGCCTCATCACTAATGCTGCTCCAGGGTTGGGTGAATTTGAAATTGTAATGTGATGCCAGGCTTTTAAGGATAGCGGCATACCAGTTGCCTCTGGGTTGTTCACCCAGTGGAGCTACTGCTCCCTGTAATAGTGACTTTCTTTTATCCGGAACGATGAGGTTTATATCCATACTGGTTTGCATACCGAGGCCGTCGCAGCTTGGGCACGCACCATAGGGGCCGTTAAAAGAGAACAAACGTGGTTCAAGATCTGGATAACTTATCTCACAGTAGGGACAGGCATAATGTTCAGAGAAAACATGCTCCTCTTCTCCTACCACATCGATGATAACCATGCCGGTACCATGTTTTAACGCCAGCTCGACCGAATCTGTTAATCTGTCTTTAAACTCCTCATTGATTACAAGACGATCTATAACAATCTCGATCTTATGCTTTTTGTTTTTATCAAGAACTATCGATCTACCAACTTCTTGAATCTTACCATCTACTCGTACTCTAACAAAACCTTCTCTCTTAATCTCTTTAAATATTTCTTTAAACTCACCCTTACGGCTCTGCACTATAGGAGAAAGAATTTGAATATTCGCGTCAGCTTTAAGATTTAAAATTGAATCGACCACCTGCTGAACAGTTTGCCGAGTAATTGGTCGTCCACAATTATAACATTCCGGTTTAGCTATCCTTGCAAACAGCAGTCGGAGATAATCATGAATTTCCGTCACAGTACCAACCGTGGATCTGGGATTTCGCCCAGCTGATTTTTGTTCAATGGAGATAGCTGGAGATAATCCGTCTATATAATCAACATCTGGTTTTTCCATGAGACCGAGAAACTGACGTGCATAAGCAGAGAGTGATTCAACATAACGGCGTTGCCCCTCGGCATAAATGGTGTCAAAGGCTAAGGAAGTTTTACCTGATCCGGACAGACCGGTTATTACTATAAATTTATCTCTTGGAAGTTCTAGGTTTACATTTTTTAGGTTGTGCTCGCGAGCACCATGTACTATTAATTTTTCACTACGCATAAAATCCTCAATTCAAACTTTGAAGATATTTGAAGGACTAGCCTGGTGGAAGAACAATTTGTATTTTCTAGAATATTGTTGGATTTTAGTCTCTGCCTCTAGATATGTGACGATTATTGACTTCTACATGCTCGATGTGCTCATATTTGCACTTCGCGTTTTCCTTCCTTGCGGCACACTTACGATTTGTTTTAGTGAGGCCAATCTGCTTAAAAATGATGTTTACTCCACCGCATTCTCTATGCACAGGTGACTGGTAATAGTTATCAACATTATTTTTATCACTACATGACTTTCACTAGCCAAAGTAATTCCCGCTCCCTCAGGAGGACTAACTCTATCATTTGTGCCTAATAGCATGGACTCAGGATAGTTTGATACTGGATGCAACTATCTTCTGATATCTAGCTTGACTCCAAATAATAGCTAAAATCGTCTATCTTTGACTCACTGGTCAGCATTGTCTAATATTTCCCGATTTTTGACTCTCTTCGGGAGAGCTATTAATTAAAGCACTTGTGCTGGTTCAAAACGCTACAATATGGCCTTTTGCCGGTTTGTGCACCACTGCATTTAGCAACCTGGGTTAGTAGACGAAAAGTCACAGGTTGAACACATCATCTTCAGGTATTTGTTAATAATTTGCATAATCCTGACTAGGTGGCAGCATTGTTCTCCGTTTTTCCAGATCATTCGAGACACCCAGGATACTTCATTTTAAAATCGGCCTGCTTCCCTTTATAAACGTATTAAGTTTTAATTATAACTATCTATAGTTTTAATTATTGCAATTAAAACTATATCTTAATCCTTTGTCCTGGCATGTTACTGTATTTATCCCTGTTCCTCGGGGTTGGTATCTCTATCGACTACCTGTGCCTGTTGGCGTCAGTATTAACTATTCAACGAAAATATCCCCCCTGTGAGACATCACGTTTATATTCAATCGATCTGATATAGCATTATTTTATAAGGATTCACTGCATGAATGCACTGACGCTTAACAATATTACCAAAACCTTTAATGACTTTACTGCTGTAGACATGCTATCACTTGACGTCCCAGAAGGCAGTATATATGGATTTATTGGTCCAAATGGATCAGGCAAGACCACTACCATTCGTATGATCATGAATATTTTACATCCTGATTCTGGAGATATTCAAATACTTGGATCTCCCCGTGCGTCCATAGACAACGACCTGGTTGGTTATTTACCTGAAGAGCGTGGTCTGTATAAAAAAATGAAAATTCGCGAACTACTTCAGTTCTATGGACAACTTAAAACAGGTCATAGCGTCTCAGCTGATGTCGACTTTTGGCTCAAAAAACTTGATCTAGCTGAATGGGCCAACAAGAAGGTAGAAGCCCTGAGTAAAGGTATGAGTCAGAAAGTTCAATTTATTGCCACTGTGGTCTCACATCCCAAGCTGGTTATTCTTGATGAACCCTTCAGTGGACTCGATCCAGTAAATACTGATGTGCTTCTGCAGGCTATGCTGGAACTTCAAAAGAATGGCTCGACTGTGATTTTCAGTACTCACGATATGGCCACTGCCGAGAAAGTATGTGATTACGTTTTTATGATACATAAGGGGAAAAAGGTACTCGATGGCACTTTACATGAAATCCAGGATAAATATGGCAACGACACCCTGCGTATTAGATGTGATAACAAAACTTCTGGGCTTGACCGCATTGCTGGAGTAGATAGAGTACACGACTTTGGTCAATCACAGGAGTTGAGAATATCACCTGGATCCGATCCTCAGGATATTCTGAAAAAATTAATGGAAGACAATACCGTGCTAAGCTTTGAACTCATGAAACCCTCATTGCATGATATTTTTGTTCGAATAGCTGGCGCCGAGGAGGCTGATCATGTATAAGGTCATCCGTCTCGCCCTTAGAGAGTACTTTGCAGCAGTCCGTACCAAGGGCTTCATTATCGGTCTTATCATGTTACCCGTTTTTATGAGTGGTAGTATTATTGCCATGGCTCTCTTGAAAGATCACGTCGATATCCGCGAGCGCCACATCGTTGTAGTTGATGAAGCTGGTCAATTTAGTGAGATGCTCCAAGAGGCTGCCTCCATTCGCAACACCCAACACATCTTTGATGAAGAGGATAGCTCTCAGGTGAAACCTGTCTATCATATTGAGTTTGTGGACGTCGATACTGCAAACATCATCGTACAACTCGGTGCGCTATCTGATCGTGTTCGAGAAGGTGAAATTCATGCCATTCTCCACATCGGATCATCAATAGTCCACCCAGGTGAAGACCCGGAGAATGCTTTTGTGAATTATCATGCTGAAAGTGCCGCCCTGGATGATATACGCGGCTGGTTGCGTGATCCCATAAACAATCATCTCCGTCGCCTGAGGCTTGAATATGCCGGTATCGATGAAGCTGATATTCCAGATCTCTTTCATTGGTCATGGGTCACTGCCAAGGGGCTTCTAGAAGTTGATGAAGAGGGCAATGTTACAGATGCTGGCGCAAGCAATGAAATCCGCGCCATCGCCGTCCCGCTGGTTATGATGATGCTCATGTTTATGATGTCCATGATGGGAGCCACACCTCAGCTCAGTGCCGTCATGGAAGAAAAAACCCAACGGATTGTTGAAGTCATCCTGGGCTCCATCACCCCCTTTCAGTTTATGCTGGGAAAAATTCTTGGCGGTCTCGCTGTAGCTCTCACCAGCACCTTTGTTTATCTGGGCGGTGGTACAGCCTTTATGCAATGGCGTGGTTTTGAAGCCTACATTCCTTATGACATCCTGCCCTGGTTTGTGGTAAATCTTGTTGTTCTTTTATTTATGCTGGGAGCACTTATGACCAGCCTGGGATCGGTTGCAAATGATGCTAAAGACGCCCAGTCCTTATCCTTCCCCGCAATGTTTCCCATGATGATCCCCATGTTTATCATGATGCCTGTTTTGAAGGAACCTCTTTCGACTTTTGCGACTGTCATGTCATTGATTCCCCCATTTACACCCATGGTGATGACTTTGAGAATGGCTTCACCGGTTACCATACCTGCCTGGCAACCCTGGGCCGGTCTTGCCGGTGTGATAATTTTTACGCTGTTTGTTGTTTGGGGTGGAGCACGTATCTTCCGTGCAGCAATTCTTATGCAAGGTGTGCCACTTAAATTTTCAAATATTATGCGCTGGATGACTAAAGGTTAGGAGGGGCAATACATGACCGAGAAAAAAATATATACCTGGACAAAAGTTACCTCCCGGGGACGTAGCTATCATTTTCAATTTAGCCCTAAACTCCAGGGGAAAATCACACGTAAAGGTTTGTGGAGCCCTGACGGCTTTGCCGAAATGGGTGATCGCACGCTCCGTTTCAGTTCCAACGGGAAAGCCAATATGAGCTTAAAGGTTATTGATGGTTCTTCTCAGGAGCAGGTCGGCAAATTGAATTTTTACTGGAAAGATTTCCAAAAGAGCAAGCTTGAGCTCAGCAACGGAAGTATCTACTTTTTTCGTTCTTTCAGTTTGTTGAGAGGTGTTTGGAGCTGGATCAAGAAAGATGCGGCAAAGGAGCAATACCTCTTCAAGGTGGATAGTCCGTTTCATCGCTCAGGGAGCATAGAAAGTCCGGCAAAAGATTTGCCAGCACTGGAGCGTGACATTTTGCTGCTTCTGGGTCTACACCTTCAGCACTATATCAATATTTGGTTGATCACGATTATTATCGTGATTATCGCCGTTGTTTCAGGTAACTAATCTGTTTTAGCTCGTAATTTTACCAGTGCATCAACCAGGTAGACAACGATCAGGTTTGTCAACACGGAGAACCCGATAAACCAGGTCCAGGCTAAACCCTGACTCTTCATCAGAAAGACAATGAGCATGGATGCCACTAGTCCACAAATCAGACTTATCTGAGAAAAGTCCTTGTCAATTTTTGTAAGCAGGAAGAGACCCAGTAATCCACCATAGGTGAATGAGGCAATCTCCAGCCCCATGACCACAATTGCCTTGTCAGATTCATCAAAAACCAGAGCAATACCAATCAGGACAATTGCCCAACCAAAGCTGATTAAACGCGACGTCTTGATGGACGCCTTTTTGCCCATCCAGTCTGTTGTCGTAGAAGATGCAAGAGAGTTAATTGAAGAGCTCAGGGTTGACATGGCTGCGGACAGCACACCTGCGAGCAACAAGCCCTTAAGACCAACAGGAAGTTCACTTACAATAAAAGTTGAAAACTCTCTGTCCTTCTCCAGCTCAATTCCACCGAGATAAATGTATATGAGTGAGCCTGCCAGCAAAAATACGGTAAACTGAATGAAGACAAATATACCACTTCCAATCATGGCTTTTCTGGCACCGGCCAGGTTACGTACAGACAATACTCTTTGAACCATCATGTAGTCAGCACCATGTGATGCAAAGGACAGCAACATACCACCAAATACTGCAGAGATGAACAACCAGGGATTTGAGAATAAATCCCAACCCCAACGAACCATATCCAACTTGCCCTGATCGTTCAATTGCGCCATCATACTACCAAAACTGGCATCGGAGTGCATAAGGATATAAATGATAGCGGTAAGCCCACCGCCGATATAGAGTACAAATTGAAAACTGTCGACCCAGACTACTGTGCGGATGCCACCCATGAGGGTATATACAATGGTCACGACGCCAATAACCAACACGGCCACAGGTAGGGACCAACCCGTCACAACCTGGACAATAACTGCAGTAGCTAAAAATCGGATTCCATCAGCTAGGATACGGGTAACCAGAAAGACGCCTGAGGCTGTTTTCTGAATTTTTATTCCAAATCGATCTCCTAGCACTTCATAGATTGAAGTAATGCCGCCCTTGAAATAGGCTGGTAGTAAAAAGATGCTCACCAGAATACGACCCAGGATGTAACCCAGCGCCAGCTGTAAAAAGAACCAATTGTCTCTATATGCAAGACCGGGAATGCTGATAAAGGTTAATACCGAGGTTTCTGTAGCCACAATAGAGAGCATGGCCGCCCACCAGGGCATATCCCGCCCAGCTAAAAAGTAATCCTCCGACGTTTTGTTGAAGCGGCTGTTATAAATACCAAAGGCTGAGATACCGACTAGAAAAAGAATGATGATGCTGAAGTCCAGTGTAGAGAGCATGGTTTGTCCTTAATTAATAGTAAATCAAATTGATTCTAGATTCGTCTCCCCGAGCGGAGTCGAGGGGTATAAGTTTATAGGATAAGATAGATCATTATCCCTCGACTCCGCTCGGGATGACGTTCAATAGAATTTAATTTTTAATATTTACCGTCAAATATTCCAGCGCTTCCAGATAGGATTCCACTTTCTTCCCATAAAACTGAGCTATGCAAACATCTTTGGTTACGGAGACTTTGCGAAAGTCTTCCCGCTCATAAATATTTGAGAGGTGAACCTCCACGACTGGAGTCTGAATGCCGTCAATGGCATCTCGTATGGCATAGGAGTAATGTGTGAAAGCACCTGGATTAATAATGATGCCATCAGCCCATTTCCTGCGACGATGCAGGATGTCAATAATGCGACCTTCATGATTGGTTTGAATAATACGGGTCTCCACATCAAGTTCACGGGCTTTTTTGCGAATCGCCGTGTTGACCTTGTCCAGCGTGAGGGTTCCATATTGTTCAGGATCACGAGATCCAAGCAAGTTCAAGTTGGGACCATGGATAATAAATATCCTGGACCTATCTGATCGATTATGTTCTGGTTGTTTGGCCATGGTTCAATCTAAGCGAGGTAACCGGATCCTGCAATTAGATGGTGAGACCCAATCAATGATTCATATAGCTAAATAGGCGCCAAATTTAGTCGGTTAAGACAAGGGTCAGAATAACACTCCTGGGGATCAACCCTAACGATGGGAATAAAGGTTTACTCAAAGTCATTCAAGATTTAATCAAGGTTGCTTTGCGTAAATAAGAGAGTAGTTTTGTCCCCATTAGTTAAACAGTTCATATTTACAGAAAATGAGGATACAATGACAGCCCCTGAACAGATTCACGCGTGCAAAAAACGATTTAATATCAACTCTCTTGTCACCGCCTTAGTGATAGTCTTATTCTTGGCTAGTGCAATATCAGGCGCCACAGTTTATGTGGACAAAGATGCAGCAGGGACCAATGCTGGATCAAGTTGGACCAATGCATATACTGATCTTCAGGATGCTCTGGCCAACGCCTCCAGCGGGGATGACAT
Organism: Fidelibacterota bacterium; assembly: GCA_013202495.1. Classification (GTDB taxonomy): domain Bacteria; phylum Fidelibacterota; class UBA8477; order UBA8477; family JABMPR01; genus JABMPR01. The sequence goes on from JABMQQ010000084.1 coordinate 9,697, forward strand.
TTGGGTGGCAGATGGAACGTATTACCCTGATTCGACCGATAATACCAGATCCATCTCTTTTACCATGGTGAATGGGGTGGATATGTATGGAGGTTTCAATGGAACGGAAACCCTCTTAACACAAAGGGATTATGATACAAATGTAACAATCCTCAGTGGTGAAATTCAGCAGAATGGGGATGACACTGATAATACTCTTCATGTAGTCTCAATTCCCAATCCTTGTACGTCAACATTTGATGGCTTTACAGTGACCAAGGGCTATGCCGTATCCGGGGCTTCACAGGGTGGTGGTATCTATGTGGCAGCATCAGGACGACCTGCCATTTCAAATTGTATTATCTCTGATAATACCGCCAGTAATAATGGTGGAGGTCTATACCTGCCAAGTTCAAACGACATGACCATCACCAACGTGACTTTTAGCAATAATACTTCCGGGTACGGCGGCGGTATATACCTTGGGACAACATCTGCTACGATAAACAAATGCACTTTTACTGGAAATTCTGCTTCACTCACGGGGGCACAGAGAGGTGGAGCAGTTTATACTTACTCATACGCTGATAAGCTGACCATAATGAATTGTCTCTTTTATGCCAATACATCCAATCAGTATGGTGGAGCAATATGGACCTACAGCAATAGTGGTTACAATGACATCATTACCAATTGTACTTTCTATAACAACTCCGCAACAATTACTGGCGATGCCATTTATGAAAACAATGCCGGTATCCCCCAGGTCAAAAACTGTATTTTCTGGGGATCATCTACACAAGATTTTATTGGATCTGTTACCATTACGTATAGTGATGTCCAGGGTGGATACGCCGGAACCGGAAACATCAACGAGGATCCCCTTTACACAAATGCCGGGAGCAGTGATTTTACAGTAACCGATTACAGCCCCTGTATCGGGACTGGCACTGCAACGGGAGCTCCTGCGGATGATATCAACGGTACAACCCGAGGTACTCCTCCAGATATGGGTGCCTATGAGAACTCCCGGGATACCTCGCTCCCTGTGGAACTCTCTGTTTTCACCGCCTCCTCAAAGCAGGGTGTTGTCAACTTGAATTGGATCACCTCCAGCGAAATTGAAAACCTGGGGTTTATTCTTGAACGATCCCAGGAGCTATCTCTTGCAGATACATGGACCAAGATTGCGAGCTACCTGACTCATCCGGCTTTGTCTGGACAAGGATCTACCACTCGGGAAAGCGAATATTTCTTTACTGACAAATTTGTTGCTGATGGAGAGAGCTATCGTTACAGACTTTCTGATGTGGATTATCAGGGCAAAGTGACTCGTCATGATGCAATTTCTGTCACCGTAAGAAATATTGGTTCCAACTTGAAGCCGGGATCATTCAGAGTAAACTCAGTCTATCCCAACCCCTTTAACCCCAGTACAACGCTGAGCTACACCCTGGAGCAGGATATGCAGGTTTCTATCTCTGTCCTCGATATACGGGGAAGAGTGGTCGGAACCCTAATGAGCAGCAGTCTTCCGGCAGGTGATCATTCTATTGAATGGGATGGAACCAATAATCAAGGTCTCCAAATGACAGGGGGCATCTACTTTTTCAATCTTCAGGGTACAAACTTTAAGCAGGCGATTAAGATTGTAAAACTCGACTAGTCTCCATTTTGAAGTATAAAAAAGGGCGAGGATACCCTCGCCCTTTTTAAAATCAAGATTTTGAGTGTTTAACTCTCTGCAGATAGTTCCGCCTCTTCAATAATGAGACCATACATGTACCCAGCACCAAAATCCTTATCCAGTGCTACTTTGCCACTAAAGACGACAACATCATCTTTGCTGACAACAGCTTGAGTGGTAATGGTAACATCGAAGGCATCCCCAGATTTTGTACCATCCTGGAGGTGAACCCAGTTGCGGCCCATGATGCCTGCATTGAATTTGGTGACCTGACCTCGTACGGTGACAACCTTACCTTCATAGTCTGCTTTATTGGAATAGAGCTCTGCTATACTGATACTGCCAGCAACTTTTTCAATGGATATCTCTTTGGCTAGCTCCATGCTTTTTTTGCCACCCATGGCACTGGCAGCTGCACTTGAGGTACCGCGCATCTGACCCACAAAGAAAATACTGTCAAAGGTTCTATCAACTTCCTTGCTGGTAAAATCCTTCATTTCCAGACCTTGATCATAATGCAGCGTCATACCCACATCTAAGGGCTGCTTGGCCGTAGCTATCCAATATTCCTTGTCACCTTCAGCAACGAACAGGTAAGTATAGCTCTTAGCTTGTATGACTTCTTTTACCAGAATAGTGTGTACATTACCCAAAGACTGCTGAGGAGTTGCAGCTTGTGGATTATGGGCAGGAGCCTTGACTCTCTCCTTTGAATCACAGGCAACAATCACCATCACTGCCATCATTGTTAATACAAGTAGTTTGAAACGCATTTTATTCCCTTTCAATAAATTTTTTAGCCGAGAGATTATAGAATAAAACTGCCCCCATATCATCGATTTATTTGATGATACAATTAATAACTTTTCATCTTGTGAAATGTGATTTAGCTGATATTTGGGATTCTCCCTGATTGATATGTTGAAGCAGCTCGGGGAAAAATTTCAAAAAACCAGATTCTATGGCTTTGTAGTTATGGTGCACTTCCTCAATGGAACCGTGAAAATCGTGTTTCAGCTTCAGGCGGCCAGCCAATCCATCTAATGCTCGTCCCACATGATCCAGCTCAGCATAGGATCTAATCCAATCTCTCTTGATCATCCAACCCACCACCATCTCCATGCGAGGAGGCATAAGCTCACGATGCTGCCAGAGGTCCTCATAACAATGGTCTACAAAACCATGGAACTCACTTGATGAATATTTCTCCCAATATTTGATAAGGAAGTGATCAAAAACCACATCTAAAACGATGCCCGAGAATCTTCTTTTTGCAGGGCTGAAGTGCTTGCGCAAATCCTTGACTACCTCATGGGAGTCTGTGAAGCTATCAACTGAGCGATGCAGCTGAACTCCCTCCCAAACCTTATCAGGCAGGCTCTCCTGGTCGACGTCTCGCATAAAGTCGGCCATGATATTTCCCAATCGGGATAAACCATCCTCCGGGGAGATCATTAAATGAGCGAGATAATTCATCACCCAGTCTAATACGAATTTTCTTCGTTTAAAACTCTATCTTGTAACTGAGAGATGGAACAACGATCACCTCTTCGACCAATTGGACCACATCTAATTCGTAGTCAAACTCATAATATGAGGCCGTTGGACTACCGAGGGCATTCATCAGCTGTAGAGCCCAGACACTTGAATACTTCGCTTTGTTTTTGCGGAAGGTGATACTGATGTCCAGCATGCCTTTGCCAGCATCCTGTTCTTCATAAGCACGAGACTCATCTGTAATTATTTCTTGAGCAACCAACGTTCTCGCAATTTCAACTGGTGACCTTCTGGCACCCCCTGCCACTTTCAGTTTACAATTTAAACCTAATATGTTTTCCTTTGTCTTGCCCAACATGTATTCTTTTCCCAATAATGCATTCACCACATATTTCGTAGCATATCTTGTTTCCCGCTCTATTCCGTCACCCCCCGTATATTTGGATTCAAACATTGAGGCAGTTACCAGAAAATACATGTTGTTACTCAGGTATCGCTCCAGGGTTACATCCACACCGTAATTGTGGCCAAGCCCGTCATTCACCAGGGGACTATTAAAGCTGAGATCCTGTGTAAAATTCAACATTGAAAATGAGCTGTCCTGAATAACAGGGACGTTATAAGCGAGTTGAATATACGGCTCGACTTTAATGATTGTGTTCAACGACAACTTCTGTTGGTAAGCCAGAACAAGGTGATGAGCTTTTGATAGACCCAAATTCTGATTGGGTTTTGTGGTAGTGTCATTCTTGAGTTGCTCAACAAAATAGACCCTAAGCTCCTCCATTTGACTGTGATCACCATATCCGAGACTCAGGAAACGCGCTGGGTCAATCTTCCAGGTCAAACCTAGCCGGGGTTCAACTGTAATCTTGTCATTAACACTAAAGTGTTGAATATGAACCCCCGTGTTGAGTTCAACTTTTGGGCTCAATCCAAAGCGAGATTGAGAATATACCTGTGTCAGGTTAGCCACATCGTTTTGATCGACCAGCCTTGTCAACGGCAAGGTATTATTCAGAGTGGCTTGCTGGTCAAAATGAAAATTCAATCGGTCAAAAATCACACCGGTGCGATTGGTGTGTCTCCGGCTGAATCGTGTATTGAGATAGGAAGATAGAGTCACGGTCCCAGACTTGTTCTCCGCCAAATAATTATCTTGAAGGATCAGCTCATCATCAAGACGATACATATTCATCGCGGAATGCTGCTCGGTTCGAACAACACTTGTATTAATATAAGTGTTTTGGGTTGCCAGATATTTGTGAGTAAGACCCAAAACATCCATTCCCATCTCGAGATCATAGGATATCCTATCCCATGGAACCGTCCATAAACTTGAGTCAGCCTCCTCAGGTTCAACGTTTAAATCATTTGAACCGAGACCCCATATTGAAAACTTTCCATATCTCCTTGTTGGTAGGACTATCTTGAAAGCATAATCAGTATATTCTGGAATCTGTTCAGAAGGTATCAAATCCTTTATCAAAGCAAAAGTCGAGTAACGATAATTGAAAAGGTAGGCTGCATTCGCAATGCCCGGAATGGGTCCTTCAGCGGCGGCATCTATACCAAGCAGACCCGCTTGAAATGTATACTCAGTTGTTTCAGTATTCCCCTCTCGCAACTTCATATCAAACACACCTGCCAGAGCGTTACCATATTCTGCAGGAAATGCTCCCGTATAAAAATCTGAATTTCCCAGAACATGACTGCTCAAGACCGAAACGAATCCGCCCCCAGCCACATTTATATCAGGAAAATGGTTGGGACTTGGAACACGAACACCCTCTACTTGCCACAACAATCCCTTGGCAGAATTTCCTCTAACAATAATGGCATTGTCTTGGGCAGCTCCCGTAGACACCCCTGCAAAAGAAGAAGCCAGACGAGCTGGATCATCCATCCCCCCTGCATATCTGCGCGCCTCCTCAACGGTAAAGGTCCTGGCACTCACCACAGCCATTGAGTTTTGAGGGATTTCCTTGCTGATTGCACCCTCAACGATGACCTGTTCGGTTTCCAGGATAGATTGGACCAGTTGAAAGTTTACTACGACTTCTTTGGCCGAGCTTACCAATATTTCTGGCAAGATCTGTGGCTCAAAGCCGATATAGCTGGTTTTTAAATCATAGCGCCCCACGGGAATTTTGTCTATCCAGAAAAGTCCATTTTGATCGGTAGTTGCCCCTCTCACAGGCTCAATCCCGAGAACAATCACATTTGCTCCGATCAATGGCTCTTGAGTATCCTGGTCTAACACCTTCCCCTTTATCATTTGGGTAAGTGGTTGAGCCCATACCATGCTGCAGGATAGCAGAATTAATAATATGGAAACGGAGGATCGTTTTTTGTAGGTGAAATTGATTAACCTGTTTGAGTGTCTGTTCATCCTTTTGGTCCCTTCAGCTTTAGGACCTCAGACTTTCAAACTCCAGGCCAGCACAATAAATGGCTGTGACACTCAGTTTTCAACTACGAAACAACCTGGATTATATATATATGATATAAATTCTTTCTACTATGGTATGGACCCTTAGTTAAGTTTTTAGAGCCCCAAATCCTTATCAATAATAATCTTGGTCACAGACAGTATTTCAGCTGTTTCAACTCGCAGCAATTTGAGAAAAAGATCATAACTTTCTTCCTTTTCGTAAAGCTCACCGGCCAGCAAAAGCTCGGCCCCTAATAACTCACCAATCCTGGTGGTCTGTGCCTCTGTCAAAAGTCCAGACAACTGCAGTTTTTGCTCTTCCAATACTGCCTGGAGATCCTTGCGGGCAATCAGGACAAACTCATTGTTCTGTGCCACTGATAGTTGAACCTGTTCCTGGAAGTATTCAGCACTCAGTCCAGAATGTTCTGTTTTTGCGAGAATTGGCAGGACTCCCAGTCTTCTGGAGTTCTCAATCTTGAGTGTGGAGTAGTCGATAAGGTTGGAAATAGCGTCCTTGAAGAGCTTCGATAGGGTTTCTTCTCTGGATTCATGATCTACCCTCTCAGCTTCAAAGTATCCTTCCTCAATTTCCAGGGGTTCATCAGTAAAGTTGGAGATTTCCTCTTTGGCGAGACGCATGATAATAGCTTCCAATTTATCAGTCTGATAATTGGAACCTGTATGATGACTCACACTACCGGTGACTCCACCGGTGTTTTCACCGGTCTCTTTGCCATAGGTTAAAAACAGATATTTGGCATAAGTAAGTTGAGAGATCTGTCGCAGCACATACTCACCTCGCAGACCAAGTCCGCCGGTTCCCACAGTAAATAACTTGATGCCCTTCTTTTTGGCTTCCAGGGCGGCTGAGATGTAGGTATACTTCTGTCCATAATCCAGATGGGCTGAGGCATCTGTAATGACAAACCCCAGACGCAGACCATCCTCATTCCAGTCCACATTTCGTATCGCCTTATGTAAAGCTGCCTGTAAATCTTCTGGGGTATCACCACCGCCACCAGCTCTCACCTCTTCCAGGGCTGCACGGAATTCCTCAATTTCAGCAGTAAGTGGCACCACCTCAGTACGGTATTTGTCATCTTTATCTCGATAGAGCACCATCCCAAAGCGAATTCGTGCCTTGCTCGAGAGTGCAGATAGATTCATATGAATCAAATCTATGGTAGCGATGAGACGTTTGATTTCCTCTCCCATGCTTCCCGTGGTATCCAGAATAAAAACTATATCCACAGGCACGCCTGGTTGCAGATCTCGTGATTTTTCTGTCTGAATAGTAATTTTACGAGGACCATAGCGTTTTACCAGCACAGTCTGATAAACATCATGCAAGGTGTAACCGACATAAAAGGTTTTGTCTTTGGCTGCAACTTCAGAGGGATAGAAAAAGTAAGAACCATCCGCATAAGTTTTGCCTTCATCAAGAAGTTGACTCTCTTTCCCATCAAAAATCTTTATATCAACATTAGGGAGGCTCTTGCCATCTTTGTCTTCCAACATCAAATGGATACGTTCGCTGATGTCATAGCTATAGCTGTTCACTGATGGTCTGTATTGATTTAGAAAGTTCAGAAAATAATTGAATTGCTGATTGTCATCGGCAAACCCCGCCTTCAAACCTCCCGATTTCGGGGGCGCTGGTCTAGATGTAGGTTTGGCTTTACGGTCAGAGGGGGTGACCATAAAACTAGACATGTCCGAAGGAGGTGGAGGAGGGGCATGATCACCTGAGCTAGGTGTATCAAAAAGATCACGGGTCGACTCCTCGTCCAAACTTTCAGTTTCTTCACTTTCAACAGGTATAGCAGGGCGAGGCCTTGTCAACCTGCCCGATTTTGTCGGGGGGGTGTCCTCAGAATCTTTTTTAGATGGTTTTTTGCCCGAAGAGCTGCCGACCATTACTTCTGCTGACGACTCTGAGCTCTTTGGTGAAGTACCACCCTTGACATCCAGCGGTCTCGAGGCTGTGACGGTGACCGATTCTCCCTTTATTTTTTGAGTCTTCAGTTGAAAATTGACGGTGCTAGTTTTCCCGCCTTTTATCTTCACCTTTTTTATCGTCTCGGGGATATAGCCTATCATGGTGGCCTTGATAGTGTAGACTCCCTCAGTAACCTTGATGATTTTATAGTTACCCTTGCGGTCCGTGGAAGCACCCAGATTACTCTTCTGTATAACCACATTCACACCAGCAAGAGGCTTACCGGTCTTGGCATCAGTCACCCTACCTTTAATACTGCCTTTGGAAGCTGACATAAGTGGCATGGCAATGACTAGAAGTGCAAGAAGTAGACGTTTCATTCTGATCCCCCATCTTGAAATTTGTAACCAAACTTTACGATCATAACTGGCATGTTATACTGAATATACATCCTAATGTTTCTTATGGGGTTCTGCAAACCCATAACTGAATGGTGCCCTTGCCTGTAATTTGGGTTTCAACCACATCAAGCCCAAGGGTCTTTATAAGTGCCGGCATCCCGCCCTGCCCCATGAAAGATCGGAATCCGGCATAGTGTTCTTTTCCGGCAAATCGTTCAACCAGGTGAGTGCTGAACTTCTTCAACATGGGGGGCTGGGGATAAATCCAATCCACCAGAATGAGCTGCTTCCCAATCCGCATCATCTCCTTAAGCACGGGGATGCGGACTTCTTCAGACATTTCATGGATAACCATACTTGTGATGGCGTAATCAAAAGCCTGATTATCCAGATTCGCCAGGTTGCTGGCATCAGCCAACAAAAATTCAAAGTTTGTGATTTTTCTCAGGCGGGCCTGCTCCTGACAGGTATTGATCATGTTTGCAGACAATTCAACACCTAACCCAGATTTTATTTGCTCTGAGATAAAAAACAATTGATCACCGGTACCACAACCGACATCAAGTACTGTACTGTTTTCGGGTATGAGTCGTGAAATTCTTATTCGAATACCCCTGAGAGAGGGATCCAAAAGTTTCCTGTAAATCCAACCATCGTAAAAATGATTTTGTGCTTGGGATTCTGCTGGCAGTTTATCCAATTATATGACTCCTCTGCCCCCTTATGTCGTTCCCTGAGACCGTCCAAGGGAAAGCTTGGGTGTATCTGTGATGAGACTTTTCACCTGGAGTGACCTTTCGACCACCACCTTTGGCGAGACAGGCAATCGCAAAGCCCACTCTAAGTAGGACTAAAAAGATAGTCAAAATAACATTCTTGAGTCATTTACCCAGTAATGGGTTAATAAACTTAAATCATAATATTTTGTCACTTTAACTCCTTTATTTAATCTAATTAAAGCTTCCTTATCCCTTGACAGGTGTAGGGGTTAAAATTAATTTCGCTGGCTTTG
>JABMQQ010000085.1 GCA_013202495.1 Fidelibacterota bacterium
ATAGAGTTCATCGAATTGTCTAGTCCTCTGGCTATGCAAGCTTTGGCTTCGATGGTGCTCCGCCTAAAGGCTACGCGCGCACCAGCAAGATCAGCCGCCGGAACTTAGACTCTGGACATTGAGTTTATCGAAATGTCCAATGTCATTAATGAATCAACCTCAGGTTTCGATCAGCCTTCGCTTTCAGCTACGACTGGACAAGCACGCTCAACCGCCGGTGCTTATCCTTCAGTAACAATCACCTTTTCCATGACATCACCCTGTTGGATGCTGTTCAGTACATCAACACCTTCAATGAGCTTACCGAAAACTGTATGACGACCATCCAGGTGTGGTTGGGAATCATGGGTGATAAAGAACTGACTGCCATTGGTTCCAGGACCAGCATTGGCCATGGAGATCACATTGTCGATATGGCGATTGGGATTGCCGGCAAACTCATCTTCAAATTGATAACCGGGACCACCCATACCAGTTCCAGTTGGATCGCCACCTTGAACCATAAAGTTGGGAATGACTCTGTGAAAAGCGATGCCATCATAGTATCCCTCTCTGGCAAGAAAGGTGAAGTTGTTGACGGTTTTAGGAGCATGAGCTGGATATAGGTCCAATTTCATACTGCCTTTATTGGTGACTATTTCAACTGAGTAGTTTTTGACTGTATCGATCTGAAGTTCTGGGGGGGTGTTCCATTGTTGTGACATGTCTTTGTATCCTTATTTATTCATATGCAAAATTGTCTGCCCACAAAATATATCTAGCAAGCCATTCCCCAACCAAATAAGCGAGACCCGTCAAAACCTAGACCAGTCGAAAGGATTAATCCGTGGTGTAGGTTCTGGGGCTTCGACAGGCTCAGCCGCCGGGATTAAAGACCTGGACATTGAGTTCACCTGTGAGGGTGTAGCTCATAGAGCGAAGATTCATCGAAATGTCCATTAATATGGTAAGCGACCGGGGTTTCGATCAGCACAGGCTTACTCAACCGCTGAGGACGCAGAGAGGTTGTGGTGGGGTTTATAGATACTGCGGGTTTCTCTAGCACATGACTTTAGTCGTGTGCGCAATTGGGGGCTGGAGGCTGGTGGTTGGTATATTTACCGTTAATATTTTTCTTTCCCAAATGTTTTAAACTGGGTGGATGCAGTTTGAAGATATGAGCGAAAATTTTTCTGATATTGATTAAAAAGCTGCGGATCCGAAACGGGCTCAAAGACCGCACCCTCAATGGAAAACTGTATCTTGTATAGCGCTGTCTCCTGACCGAAACGTTCAAAATAAAAATAATCATCCTGTACCCAGAAGGCTTCATTACCGATAACCTTACAAGCCAAACCGGATTTTTTGGAGAGTGCATTTTGTCCAAAAAAAGTAAAGGTTTGGGGGTAATCGATCAAACCCAGTAAGGTGGGAGCAACATCCACTTGACTCACCGGTTGGTCAATGGTCTGGGGTTCCAGAGATAGACCGGGAGCATAAATAACCAGGGGTATGTGGGCATTCTGAATTTTTGCGAAAGCTGATTTGTAAACGGTGAGGCCATGATCTGCGATGAAGACAAAAATACTATTGTCATACCAATCACGTTGTGACGCTTGTTCCATAAATTCCCCCAGAGCATGGTCAACATAGGCCATACTGCGATGCACCTGTCCCTGGCGAAATAAGCTGTCAGGAAAAACTGGAATTAAAGCTTCATATTCTGGAGGAATTTCCCAGGGCTGATGGTTTGTGGTGGTGAAAAGTGTCAGCAAAGCGGGCTTGGAAGCTTTGTCCAGTTCCTCAAGGCCGCGAATGAATACTGAATGATCATAAACGCCCCAGCTAGTGCCTGATAATCCTGGATCAAAATCACTTCTTTCGATGATCCGGTCATAACCGTGGATAGTCAAAAAGCCATTCATGTTGTCAAACTGTGTATCGCCTCCATACATAAAGAGGGTGCTGTATCCAATAGCTTTTAAAGCGCTGCCGAGGCTGGGAACCTGGTTGACGGACTCGGTCCGAGAAATAAGTGGTAAACCTGGCAGGGTGGGCCAAGACATAATAATTGAGCCGATACCTTGAGCTGAGCGAATACCATTGGCAAAACAGTTGGTGAAGGCAATACCCTGCCTGGCCATGCGATCCAGATTTGGTGTAGCTGAAGGCAGGTCACGGTTGAGATAGCCTGTAAAAGCAGCCGTGTGTGACTCAAGTATAATTAAAATGATATTGTAGTCCCTGGCAGAGGCAGAATCAATTTTTCTGGTCATGGAAACCTCATCCACAAACTTCATTCGTGGATCTTCCAGAAGCTTACGACTTGTGCGAAAAGCCACTTCAGTGTCATAATACTGGGTGAGTTCATCGGCCTTGCCCTCCGATGAAAACTGGACAACACTTCGCCCAAAATAGAAGAGTGGATTCAGGGCTGTCTGGTTGGCAGTAAAATCGGAGCTAAACATGGCGAACCCCCAGTCAATGGGTCGTTCTTGCCAGCCCCCTCGGATGGTTGACCCCAGGATGAATATTGAAAGTATAAGATATGGGATTCTCATAAGGACTGATCCAGAGCCCCCTTTAATGCGCTTGCTGACCTGCCAGTAAAGGGTGAACACTCCTCCTGATAAAAGCAGCAGACCACCTATTACAGGCCAAACTGGGTATTCTTCAAAGATGAATAGCATGCTGTCTTTCTGCCATAAATAGGAATTCAGCGTAAGAAAATTCAAGTGGGTGTCAAATTCCTTAAAAACAAAAATATCTATGATGTTTAGCAGGGAGACAAGCAGGATAAGGATGGAGAAATATACGTTCAAGAGGTGTTTGAGGAAGCTCCTTTTTGCGTTAAAGAGCTGAGCTAATAGGACAACTCCCAGAGGTAGCATCAAATACGATGCTACCACAGCATCAAGCCTTATTCCGAAGAGGAAAGATTTGAGGTATATGTCCCACTTCTCAGCATCAAGAAATTCATACTGAGAGACAAGAAAAGCCAGTCGCCAAGTATTCATAAGAGCGATCAAAAAGAGAAAACTCCACCAAAAGCGAATCAAATCGACAGACGGGGTAATTCCCCGGTTAAAACGTATCTGGTTGGAGGACATGGTTCAATTCCGACTATGCGAAGAGCTGCATATGGGCCTCCGCATGGTCGGGAAGAATCCTATTTTCGTTTATCCAGTAACCCCATAAATGCTGGAAGTATGATTATGGTGGTGAAAAAGCAGGCTCCCACACCAAAAATAAGGGCGTAGGACAAGCTGGCATAACCACGGAATGGTGAAAACATCATGGAGCCAAAGGCCAGGATGGTAGTCAGGGAGGTTAACAAGACAGCCTTTCCTGTACTTGAAAGCACAATATTGGCTGAGCGTGGTCCTTCCAGACGCCAGCGATGGACCACGTGAACCCCATCATCAATACCAATTCCCAGGATGAGGGGGAGTGCCATGACATTCATCATGTCCAACTGGAACCCAAAGAGCTGCATGAGGCCAACCATCCAGATTGCACCTGTGGCCAGGGGCAACATGGCAATGAAAGCATACTTGAAGCTCCTGAAGTCGAGGAGCAGAATGAGATAGACTAAAACCAAGGTCAGGTAGGCAGCATTGCGCCCATCACGACCGATGATCTCAAAAAGTGCCCGCATGATTACTGGCATTCCAGTGGTACGCTCACTCACTGTCTCCAGCTCATTACCAAACTGTTCCATGAATAGTTTGTCTTGCCAGATATTTCCAGAAGGCAGTACTGTTGTGAGAAAAAGTGATCGGTCTTTGCTGGCATAGCGATCAACAATTGACTCTGGCAGGACATCCAGACTAAGAGGTGAGGTGTTGGCCATTTTCAATACGCTTGATGCGAAGTAATCAGCATAGCTGTCCTGGAACACACCAAGTTTTGAGGTCAACACGCTGGGGCCTTGACCCCATAAGCCATATAGGCTTGTAAAAATGGTGTTGTCAGGTGGCTCTTCTTCGCTGCCAACAATTTCCGTACAGCGGCTATACACCTTATCCTGTCCACCCAGAAAAGCCATGGACTGAAATTCCATGATATTCATTTCCAGTCTTTCAATTTCCTGACGGATCAAATCAAGGTCTTGTGGCTTTATGGGCGTGACCTGTGAGCCTTCCATGAGGGCATAAATTTCTTCAATGTAGGGTGCTCTTTTTGCCTGCTGTTCAGGGGATGGAATAAAAATTGAGATGTCTTCCACAGAGGCCACGGAAGGTAATTCCTTGGCTTTCTTGCGCAGTTCTCGGGACTCCTCCACGCTTTCTGAAACGAGATAGGCGAAATCCATGCTCAGGTCAAATTTGTCCTGGACCGTGTCCTGGAGCATAATGCTGGGTAGTCCTGCAGCTTCAAGATCCATCATGTTGTGATTGAAAGTGATTTGCCGGGCACTGAAAGCCAACAGAATGGTAACCACAATGACGGCGGCGATACTGAGCCAGGGATTGTCCTGAATAATAACACCGGCTTTCCCCAGTGGTTTGAGTGTGAGATCTCGTGGTGCCACTTCTGCAGAGAGTCCCTTTTTAATCCGTTTTTTAGCATAACGACGTTCTCTTACAACGAGAAAGACTGGGAGCAATACGAAGCTGGAAATCATAATCGCCAGAAGACCTATGGCGGTAACCAGACCAAGTTCGCTCATAGCCCGCGAGTCACCAATCATGAGAGCCAGAAAAGCGACTGATGTTGTCAAGGCGCCGGTGGAAACACCGCCACCACTTTTTTGCAATCCAGCCAGAGTGGCTGCCTCCAGAGACAGTCCCTTGGCTCGCATTTCTGTAAAGGTTGAAATAATATGAATGGAGAAATCGATTCCCAGACCAATCAATATGATCATAAACATAGCGGTCATAATATTCAAGACGGGAACCACAACCGCCACAATACCAGCTGCCCAGATTAAACCGACAATCAGGTTGAGAAGAGCCAGTGCTGGGGCCATTGCCATCCTGAAGGCCATGTAGAGCAAAGCGCCAATGAGAAAGAATGAAAGACCCATGGAGATTTCCAAACCTTGAGAGCTGTAGTACATTTCATCCCGACCAACAGCAATGGCACCTGAGAGTCCAGCTTGAACATTGGGATGGTTCTCCAGAACCTCAATGAGAACGGCCTGAACGGCATCGGTTCCGTCCACAATCATGAAAGCGTCCATCATGCTGAAGGTTGGTATGAGATTCATGATCAGAGCTTCTCTATCGTAGGAAAGGAAGTAGGGTTCTCCCACGAGAAGCTTGTCTACGGCAGCCTCTGCATCTGAGGTCCTTATGTTTCCAGTTCTCAGGGTGTGTCCAATTGCTTCCACCCAATCATTAATCCCGTTTAAAAATATGAGAGCGCCATCTTCCTCTTCCCTAGATGACATGGATTCTGAGGGTTGGATGTATTCTTTTTCAAAGGAGTTGTTCATGTTGGTCAACAATCCGGCCAGACCGGGATCCTGGAAAATGTCCTTCATGTTTTTCAGGTCATCTTCCTTCATGAGCATAAAGCCATGCTCTTTCATGAAATCCAGATCAGCTTTATAGTCGACGCGGCGGACATAGATTGCCGGCTCCTTGTCCTTGCCTGGAATGGTCAGGGAATCGAGGACACGTGGGGCCAGATCATCGGCAAATGCCTTGATGTCGGCTTCATTGCCCTGGGCCACCACGATGATGCTGGAGGCAGATTGAAATTCTTCCAGAATGCGGTCGAATTCGAGGGTGCGTTTATCGCCTTCAGGGAGCATGTCTGACCATTTGGGGGTCATGGACATTCCACCTGAAAGGACCATGGTTATGAGCGTTACGCCTGCCATTATCCACAGCATGAGCTTGGTTTTGTTGACTGCCAGATCGGCCAGTTTTTTGATTAATCGAGCTCTCATGATTAATCCTTTCTTGAAATATGAGTATTGTTAAAAATCACTGCGAACCCTGAGGCGAAGACCCCAGTCCTGTAATCCAAATTCTGTATCGTCATCACCCCAGAACAGGCTGCCCTGGAGGGAGATGTTGGTATCTTCAAAAGCGTTCCAGTCCAGCTGAGGTGCAAAGGTTCCACTGTTATCGTTGAGATTGGCAAAAACCAGGGTGCTCATGGAGACGAAATCAAAAGTTGGGTGCATGGTATAGAGAAAAATATAATCCTGCATGAGACTGTGTGAGGCTCCTCCAAGAGCTGCGAAATAATCAATGGGTGCCAGGTCTTCCCGTTTCATAACTCCAAATCCATTATGAAAATATTCACCGAGAAAGTAAAGTGAGTTGTCAAAGGTATAATCTGTACCGAGGACATATTCAGTGAATGTTTGATCTGGAAGGGGCGTTAACGGGGAAAGACTATTGTAATCAAAAACTGCAAAAGGGCTTTGCATTTCTAGATCGTTGGTGGAAAACTCGCCCCACAAGCCCCAGCCCAGCAATTCACCAACAAGGCTCCCCCCAACCATTTTACGCTCCTTGATGTCCAGATCACCCAGAATGGGAACGGTATAATCTACCCGCTCTTGAAAAGATCCGGTTAGAGAGAAATCAAAACTTCCCAGGCCTCCTTTGAAAACATATTGCTGAGTACTACGGTTTAATTCAGCTTCAGGTTGCAAGATAGCGATAAAGCTTGAGCGGTTACCCAGGGGAATGTCTAGTCGCAATGCTTCAATCCCGGTTTGTTCATAACTGGGATCCAACAGGGTTTTGGAGTTGAAAATGTCGGTGGGATTCCACGCATAGCCAACGCCGGGACTGATCTGTTGCCGGCCAAATGTGAAGTCGAACAGTGGGAATGAAAGTTTCATGTAGATGTTATCGAGAAGCATGGTGTCAGGGAGAGCAATATTTATTTCATGCTCAGGCAAGTATCCGAAATCTGGAATAAAATCCAAAAGATTCCAGGTGGTTTGTCCCCAGTATTGCTGTGCGCTGATATTGACCCCAATAAGGATATGATCGTTAGGTCGTGCCTCCACATCCAGGCGAAATTTGTTATAGCCGAAGTTATAGCTTTCCGAGCCTAGTTGCATAACATCCGCTTCAGATTCGAAATAGCCAAAAAACTCAGGCTGCGCTATAACAAGAACGGGTAGCAGTAAAAATATCCCCCAGAATTTCATTTTTTCAAGTTCCTTTCAGAGAAGAATCCTTTGGGTGGCTCCCAGGCATAAGTGATTTCAAGCGTTCTCATGGTTGTGCTTGATCGTTCCTTGTTGTCGGTCATGACCATAGTCATGGCAGTGGGATAGGATTCAATAATTTGAATATCAGACAAGAGGAGTGTCTTTGAGTTAAAGTCTTTCTCATCATAGTAATCTAAAACCACTGGGTAGTAATCTGATTGTCTGACCCACATAATGATTTTGGGGTAGGGTGGTTCCTGGTCGGCAATTCCAATCATTTGGATTTTCCAGACCAGCTCACCATCCTTTGTCTCTTCTCCAAGAATACTTGAGGTGAATTTTTTCTGGAATACATCTCCCCCACCCATGTCCTCATAAGTAAAGTCAGAGCCCTGCATTTTTTGTTTCTTGGCATGGGAGGCAAGCTTGCGAACACGTTTGGTTCGAGGAAAATAGCTCCAGATATCATCTGCATTGTTAAGCATGAGAAAAGCCTGCCCACGGATAGCTGCAGGTTTTGTATAGCGCGTGAGTGAGCTTTCTCCCTTTCCCCCAGCCCAGGATTCAAATTCAAAAACCCGCTCTTTCCCTGAACTGGTGATGATAGTTTGGCTTCCTTTTGAGTAGCTGTTCTCTGGAGACATAATGGCTGTGACACGATCGACGATTTGTTGTGCTGTGGGTGTCTGGGCAGACAGCATGGCTGCGCTGGCGATCAATAATATTAACAGTTTGGTTTTCATCGCTCCAGTCCTTTCATAAAACTCTCAATGCCTTCCACGAGAGCTCTGTCAAAAGCAGCTCTATCTGAGGAGACCATGAACTGCCAGACGAAGCCATCTATGAATGCTAGTGCAAGAGTGGCCACCCCATCGTAATTCATGTCGCGGAACTCCTGAGCCATGACACCAGCCTTGAGAATATTGATAACCAGCTGTTTCATGGAGCGGGAGGCATTGTAAAGGGTGGTGTTGGGGTGTTCGCCATGCTTGATGGCCCGCGCGCCCTGGGCCCAGATTTCAGTCATAATCAACATGGCATCTTCCATTTCAAAGATGATCTCAATATTCATGCGCATAAAGGTTCTTAGCTTGTCGTGGGGGCTGAGATCCATGGAATAGAGTTTTTCTGAAGCATCGATCATATCTGACATGATGGTATCACCCATAGCATGAAAAATTTCATCTTTGCTGCTAAAGTATTCATAAACAGTGCCTTTACCGATACCCGCTTCTGTGGCAATATCGGCAATCTTACCTTTATCCAGTCCGTCACGAGCAAAAATGTGGATAGCGGCACGTATAATGGCATCTGCTTTGGCGGGATCTTTTTGTAGGGGACTCATAGTGGATTACCTCCTAAGGTTGAGTGGATAGGAAAATATGACCGAACAGTCGGTCAGTCAAGTATTTTTTGGTATTCCAACATTGTTTTTCCAATGAAGTCAATCTTGTATATCTTAGACCACTATCGAGGATCATTCATATCGAAAAGCACGGAAAGAGAACCATGAGACTTGCTGGAGTACACGATGAAACGTTCTGATGCCCTGGTGCACAAAACAGCACTAGTGGCTATGATCACCCTCCTTTTACTCGGTCTGGGGTCCTGTTGTCCTGAAGATCCCTATGCCGATTACCTCAATTTGATCATAACTACCGAGCCTAAATCTCTTGATCCTGCTTTTTCAACAGATATAACTACTGGAGTTATAACTGCACTCATGTATGACAACCTGGTTAGGTTTGGAATTGGTAGTGAGATCCTTCCCAGTCTGGCAAAGTCATGGGAAATATCCGATGATGGATTGAGTTATAGATTTTACCTGCGGGATGATGTCACTTTCTGGAATGGGAAAGCATTTACAGCAGAAGATGTGAGGTATTCATTTGAACGTGTGTTGAATGTTGAGACCACCTCACCCCAGACCTGGCTGCTAACACCAATTCTTGGATCTACTGACTATATGCAGGGAAAAGCAGATAGTCTGAGCGGTATAAGTATAATAAATAACTTCGAAATATCCATCACACTCACATCACCCTTTGCACCCTTCCTTGGATTTATGGGAGCACCTGCTACCGCTATCGTCCCAAAAATACATCCTGACAGTGCCTCTGTTGATTTAAAAAACAATCCATCTGGAACCGGTCCGTGGATGTTCGAAAGGTGGCAGGCAGATAGACAAATTCGCATGTCCAGGAATGAAAACTACTTCGCTGGTCCGGCAAAACTTAAAGGTATATTATTAAATAATATGCCTGAAGTATTAACATCCGCGATAGAGTTTGAAGCAGGAAATTTAGATGTTATGGCCATACCAAGCTCGGAATTCAAGTACTGGACACGCAGTGAAGTGTGGAAACCATATATTCATAAGCTTGAAGAATTAGGCATCTACTATTTAGCCATGAATGTCCAACGCAAGCCCTTTGATGATAAACGTGTAAGGCAGGCTGTCACACTTGCAATTGATAGGGAAAAGATTATTTACCGCATTCTCCACAACAGTGCCACTTTGGCTCAAGGCCCTATACCGCCTGGCCTGGAGGGATATGACTCTACAAGAACCAATATTCCATATGATCCTGAAGTAGCACGTCAATTGTTGAGTGATGCTGGTTATGCTGAGGGTTGTGAATTTGATCTCTGGGTCGATCCCGGTGCTGCGGTTTCACAGACTTTGGAAGCAATACAGCACTATCTTAATGAAGCTGGGTTTGTTGTACATCTCGTTCGTAATGATTGGAATATGATGCGTGATGCTATGCGTAAGGGTGAAACGGATGCTTATTGGGGTAACTGGTGGGCAGACTATGCCGATGCAGAAAACTTTCTGGCACCTCTATTTCATTCTGATAATGCAGCACGCCGAAATCGATACTCTAATCCCGAGGTGGATCGTTCCATCGAGAAGCTGCAGCAAAGCCTGGATCCTCATGAGAAAAAATTATTGGCCATGGAAATAGATAGTGTGCTGATAGAAGAAGCCCCCTACGCTTTTATGTGGTACCCGACATCTTATACCGTAGTGCAACCCAACCTAAAGGGCTACGTACCACATCTTATGCCCAATGCCAATAAATATACCGATGTCTATTTTGAAGATGAGGACACACCATGAGCAACATCGATTCACATCACATTTTGGGACAGTTAAATGAAACCCAGAGACACTTGACAGATGTGACCGAAATTCAAGAAGCTCTGGCAGAACGAAGACGCGTCATGGAGCGCGATGGGAAATACACCACTGTTGTGGCCGGGGTTATAGGTATCACGGGTTTATTCTTTATGAACCCCCTACCCTTTTATCTTGTCCTTGGTCTTCTGGTGGTTGGCCTACCTCTGGTCTGGCGACATCTGGTCAAAGAGGCTCGTGAATTCGTCATGACAGATGAAGAGATATTGGAAGTAGTCAGTAGTCAGTAGTCAGAATACAGAATTAAATGAAGAAAAAGAACTAACACTTGTTCGGGACACAAAAAACTTGAACCCATTGAACCCATTAACTCAATAACTCAATAACTCAATAACTCATAAACCCATAAACTCCCACAGGTAAAAAATGCCCCTAATAAATGACCCAACTGCCATCCTGGTTTATCTGATTTCTCTCATTGGTCTGATCTACTTTATCAAGCAACAGCCCTGGGCTTCAAAAGTATTCGATATCATTCCTCCTGTCATATGGGTCTATTTCCTGCCCATGATTTCCACCACACTTGGCATCACCCCGGAACAATCTGATTTGTATGGCTGGGTGAAAACATACCTCTTACCAGCGGCCTTAGTGTTACTGCTGCTATCTGCAGATGTTAAAGCCATTTCGAAACTTGGACCCAAAGCCCTGGGTACCATGCTGGCTGGAACCATAGGAATTGTTCTCGGCGGTGTCATCAGTCTGGCCATCTTTGGTGCCTGGTTGCCTGAGGATGCCTGGCAAGGCATGGGCGCCTTATCTGGATCATGGATTGGCGGGAGCTCCAACATGGTTGCCGTGGG
>JABMQQ010000002.1 GCA_013202495.1 Fidelibacterota bacterium
GGTATATTTTGTGGCCATTATGCTTTTTGGTAGCTATTTCGGTCGGTATACAAAGAATACTTCAGACTTTTTCTTTGGCGGTCGTCGATTCTCATGGTGGCTTATCACCATGTCTATTGTGGCAACAGGCGTAGGAAGCCACAGTTTTGTAAAATATTCGGCCAAAGGATTTGAGCATGGGATCTCTTCCTCCATGACTTATCTGAATGACTGGTTTTTTATTGCCTTTTTTATGTTTGGCTGGTTGCCAATCATCGTTTATTCAAAAGTACGATCCATCCCTGAATATTTTGAAAAGAGATTCAGTCCTTCATCACGTTTTATCGCGACAATTCTCTTATTACTCTACATGATTGGCTATATCGGCATTGGCTTCCTTACCCTTGGTAAGGCTGTGATTCCCATGTTACCCAGCGCTTTCATGCTTTTTGGAATGACTATACCCATTACACTCATGGGTGCCATCATTGTCATCGCCATAATTACAGGTATCTATATAACATTTGGCGGTCAAACTGCTGTTATTTTTACTGACCTTTTACAAGGATTTATCCTACTCTTTGCCGGATTACTTTTATTCTTTTTCGGAATTACCTACCTCGGGGGATTTGATATCTTTTGGAATCTGCTGCCTGTGGAGTGGAAGCTTCCCATGGCAGACTTTAACCAACCCTCAAATTTCAATTTTGTAGGAATATTTTGGCAGGATGCCATTGCTGGATCTATCGGATTCCTATTTATGAATCAGGGACTGATCATGCGGTTTATGGCCTGTAAAAATGTCAATGAGGGACGAAAAGCTGCTGGCATTAACATCCTGTTCGTGCTGCCAATTTCCGCCATCGTTGTTGGGAACGCCGGCTGGGTTGGCAAAGCAATATCAATTGCCAGTCCTGAGGTTGTCAGCCCATCTGTCTCACCAGATCAAATTTTTGTGGTGGTTGCAAACATCATTGCCAGTCCCGGAATGTTTGGATTTATCATGGCTGCCCTAACTGCAGCTCTCATGAGTACAGTGGATACTCTTATTAATGCCACTGCAGCTATATATATCAATGATGTTCATCGACCTGTCCGTCAATTCCTTAAGAAGACTTATGGTAACGTTGCAGAGAGTGACCGCAAAGAGCTTACCGCCGCACGTTGGGCATCTATTGCTGTCACAATTCTAGGTGTATTAGCAGTACTGGCTTTTAAGAACTTCCCAACGGTTTATGAAGCTCACGGATTTTTCCACTCAACTTTGACCCCACCTCTGGTCGTAGGAATATTCCTTGGAGTATTTTGGAAACGTTTTACGGCATCAGCCGTGATTACCACCTTTGTTGGTGGAGTAGCACTGATGATACTGGGAGCAAGATTTCCTGGAATATTAATTGCGCCTTTTGATCATGGGATTGAAATGAATGAAGCTCATCCCTATTCTTACATACGCGCACTTTATAATACCCTGGTATGCGCCGGCGTTGGGTTACTGGTAGCTTATACAACCCAGTTCCAGCTTAGCTTCATCTCAAATATTAGAACCAAGGCCAATGATAAGATTTTCATGAATGGATTGCTGGGTCTTGCTATTCTACTGTTTGGAATTGTCTTATTTGGAATTTCTGGAATGACAATCCAACTCATCGCTGCATTTGGTGTCATTGCCCTGGTCCCCTTGGCTGTGACTTACTTTGTCCATTATGATGAAGAAGTAAACACGCTTGGCTTAACGGCAAGTTCTATTCAGATAGCCCGAAAACAATTCAAAGGCAGTGAGCCTAATGATGTAGAAGGTGAAAACGTACTCGTCCACTGGAAGTTGATTGAAGGTGATGAAAGACTGATGCGCTTTTCAAGCAGTGATATGTCTCTGATGAAAGCGAATCAAGGAGATCTCGTCTATCTTTCTGATAAGCGAAGATGGCTGGGTGGATTGAAGTCTGTTCATGCATCGTATGCTGAACCCCATGATGAAGCGGGTGTCGTTTATCTGACACAAGATTTGGCTGAATCTGGTCTATTTGTTGAAGGTCGTGAGCTCCGCGCTGAAAAAGAAATGTAGACCATATAATGCGCCTTCTCTTCCTTTCACTCATCGTCATCATAGGGACCAGTGGGCTTTCTGCTCAAAGTCAATTTAAGGCTGCATTCTGGAACGTAGAGAATCTATTTGACACAACGAATGCAGCTCTAATCCGGGATGACGATTTTACTCCCTCCGGTAAATATCTATGGACTGAAGAAAGATTGACTAAAAAGTTTCAGGATCTTTCCAGGGTTATTCATGACATTGATAAAGCAAATGATCTTGCCATCCTGGGTTTGGCAGAAATTGAAAATAAGCTCGTTTTAAATCGTTTGAATGAAGACTTTATAAAACGTGGAATGAAGATGGTTCACAAGGAATCTCCTGATGAACGAGGCATTGATTGTGCCTTGCTTTATGATTCCAGTCTGGTTAGCGTCAAAAACTTCCAGTTCCTCCCTATTTTTCTAGCTGGCAATGAGAAAACCCGAGATATCGTTGAGGCTGAATTCAGTTTCAACAAGTCCAATGCGAACCAAACACTCTACGTATTTGTTAATCACTGGCCTTCTCGCTGGGGAGGTCAGAAGGAAACCGATCCCCTCCGTCGAACCGCTGCCCGGACATTGCGCACTCGCATAGATCAAATCCTATTAAAGGATCCACAAGCAGATATTTTAATCATGGGTGACTTTAATGATTATCCCGATGATCCTTCATTATATGATATCCTCAGAGCACATGAAGCAGGTCCACAATCCTATCCAGGTGACCTGGTTAATACAACCTGGTCCTTAGATAAAAACCCTGATGCGGGAACTTGTATGTATAGAGGAAAATGGACAGTTCTAGATCAAATCATTATTTCATCTGGGATGCGGGATAAAAGAAATTTTGATTGGGCTTTCGAATCCACTCAGACTTTCATGCCTGCCTATCTTATTGAAAAAGATGGAAAATACCAGGGCTGGCCGTACCGGATGTATCGTAGCGGTAATTATCATGGTGGATTTTCTGATCATTTGCCCATTGTATGTAATATTCTCGTAAGTCAGAAATAATATGAACATAGTATTTGCTTCAGCCGAAGTCGCGCCTTACTCCAAGGCTGGCGGTTTAGCTGATGTAGCTGGAAGTCTACCCCAGGCCCTGGCTCCCTATGTAAACTCGGTTCAGGTTCTTACACCGCTGTATGGACAAATTGACCAAAAAAAGTATGACATTCACGCAACCACCTCTAGTGGTGAAGTTCTTTTGGGTGATGACGTCATTCCCTATTCACTTTATCAAGCCACTGCTGCTGATCAAAGTACTCAAATTGGATTTATTCGTTGTGATCGATTTTTTGGACGCGACGGCATCTATACGGAATCAGACGGTGAAGGTTTCGCGGACAATAACCTACGCTATTTCTTTTTTCAATTGGTTGTGCTGGATCTGATTTCAACAGGAAGTATTCCTGCGGATATCCTGCATTGTAATGATCATCATACTGGACTTCTACCCCTTATGATGAAGACAATGCAGTTAAAAGTTAAATCGATATTTACTATCCATAATTTTCTATACCACGGTCATTTCTCTGCTGAAGAGATAGCCTTACTCCCAGGATCGACTAAACCTCTGCTTACGATAACACAATGGGATAATTACAGTGCTTTGCTGGAAGGAATCGACCATAGTGATATTGTGACCACAGTGAGCCCAGGATACGCTCTGGAGCTCCTGGCAGGCTTGAATGTAGACCAGCATAGCCTCACGAGGATACAGGCTGTAAAACCCAATTTCTCAGGGATCGTGAATGGAATTGATACTGAGTATTGGTCCCCTGAACGAGATCAATACACTCCATTTCATTTTTCAATAGATGATCTTGATGGAAAACGGAAAAATAAAGCAGCATTACTTACAAAAGCAGGGCTATCTCCAGATATGGATGCACCCCTTTTCGGATCCATCTCACGACTGGTTGAGAATAAAGGTTTCCCTTTTATTAATAAATTGCTAGACGAATTCGTTGACCTGGGAGCAAAATTTATTTTTCTTGGGTCTGGAAGTCCTGAAATTTCTGATCAATTGCGCAAGGCGGGTAAACGTCATCCACAGCATATTGCATTTGATGATGGCTTTAATGAACCGCTGGCACATTTGATTGAGGCTGGTTCGGATATGTTTCTCATGCCCAGTAGATTTGAGCCCTGTGGATTAAATCAGCTCTACAGTCTACGTTATGGTACGATTCCAATCGTCCATCGTACAGGCGGTCTTGGCGATACCGTTGATCCATGGACTCCAGATTCAGGGACAGGATTTGTCTTTGAACCCTATGATATCAACGAGCTGCGAAAAACGATGAATCTGGCTCTCAAGATATACTATTCAGGGTCAGATTGGGCTGCACTCATGCAGAGAGCCATGTCTATGGATTTTTCATGGGATCAATCCGCCAAGCAATATTTCCGTTTATATAATCTTTGATTAGGAGGTTCGAGTGAAAAAATCTGAAGTGCGTTTGGGAGCTATTATCCTTGGGGGTGGACGTGGAGAAAGATTATCCCCGCTGACTTCTTACCGGGCAAAACCTGCAGTACATATTGGTGGTAAATATCGTTTGATTGATGTTCCCATCAGCAATTGCATTAACTCCGGGATTAACCTCATACATGTATTGACTCAATTCAATACCACATCATTACATCGACACATCTCACGCACCTACAAATTTGATATCTATTCAGGTGGTGATATTGAAATATTGGCCGCCCAACAAACAGCCAAGAACAAAGATTGGTTCCAGGGCACAGCGGATGCTGTGAGGTCTTATTGGGACAGATTTGAGCAGATGAATGCTACTCATTATATTATTCTTGCAGGTGACCATCTCTATAAAATGGATTATTCGAAGTTTTTCGATCATCACCTCGCTACAGGAGCAGATGTTTCCGTTGGAGTGAGACCCATGCCCACCTCCACAGCTTCTGAACTGGGTGTTCTAAAGGCTAATAGTGATGATGAAATAACTAGATTTGTTGAAAAACCACAGTCTGATGAACTCATTGACGAATTAGCTGATGTCATTGATGGTGAGAAAAAAGTACTGGCATCCATGGGCATTTATATTTTCAATAAAGAAGTCCTTAATGAAGTCTTAAAAATTGAAGGTGATGATTTTGGCAAAAATATCATCCCCCACTCCATCGAGACGTTAAAAACCACAGCTTTCAGGTTCCAGGGGTATTGGGAAGATATTGGAACAATCCGAACCTTCTTTGAGTCCAGCATTGCACTGACAAAAGAGAATCCAGATTTCACTTTTTACAATGAAGAGAATCCAATCTATACCCGACAACGCTTCTTACCTGGCAGTGAAATTCGTGGAGCAAAAATAGATCATTCCATCATTTCTGAAGGGTGCAAGGTTGGTAATGCACAGCTAAAGGATTCTATTATTGGTATTCGAAGTATAATTGGAGACGGCGTTAAACTTGATCGGACCTACTTCATGGGTGCTGATTTCTATGAAAATGATGATTCAAACTCCATCATTCCCATGGGGGTCGGTGAAAACTCCATTCTATCTAATGTTATCGCTGATAAGAACGTACGCATAGGTAAGAACGTTAAATTGACCAATAAAGATGACCTTAAAGAATTCAGGAGTGACACCATCACAATCAAGGATGGCATCATCATCATCCCGAAGAATGCGACCATTCCCGACAACTATGAGATTTAAACGAGCTTCTAAACTTTGATTTAACGAGGGAAACCTTTACCAGCAGACTGCTTGTTCAGATCAGGGCTATTTATCCTTGGTGCTGGAGGCTTTGGTAGTTTTTGACTCAGAAGATTTTGAAGGTGTTGATTCCTTTTGTGGTGCTGCAGTTTTAGTTTTCTTCGCTTTCCCCTTGGCATAGTCAGTGATATAAAATCCTGACCCTTTAAAAATAAGTCCACTACCACCACTAACGATTCTCCTGACACTTCCTTTACAACTGACACATTTGTCCAAGTGAGAATCGGACATCTTCTGGAAAGCATCGAAATGATTACCACAACTCAGGCATTCATATTCATATGTGGGCATTAGCTAAAACCTTAATCTTTTGTATTTATGTGGAACTTTTTATGCAGAACTTCAGCAACGTATGGTGTGACAAAAGAACTTATATCACCACCAAAACTTGATACTTCCCGGACAATGGTGGAATTCAAATGCGTGTAGGCTTCATGGGGCATCAGGAATACTTGAACCAGATCAGGATGCAGAGTTCTATTCACAAGGGCCATCTGAAACTCAAATTCAAAGTCTGACATGGCTCTCAAGCCCCTGATCATAGCAACCGCATTTAATTTGCGCGCATAGTCAACGATGAGACCATCAAAATAGGTCACCTTCACATTTTCAAGGTGGGCAGTGGTTCTTTCGATCATATCAATGCGTTCTTCTACAGTGAATAAAGGTTTTTTACCAATATTCCTTCCAACGGCTACCACTACTTCATCAAAAATAGAAACAGCTCTTTCGATAATGTCTAGATGACCCAAAGTTATTGGATCAAAAGTACCTGGGTATATGGCTAATCGCTTTTTCATTTCAATATGCCTTATATATTTGAATTCTTGTTTCTGCAACCACTTTTTCTTTTAGCAATTTAAATACATCTGAGTCGAGAGTGTTTTCATCTCTTCGGGCAGATTCATAAACAAAATAAGCATTCTCAGCACTATGCACCTCAATTAGATGCATAATTGATGATGAAAGTTTTTCTGCATAAGGTGGGTCGGCGAGGATCAGATCAAATTTTTGAGTCAATTTTGTTAGTACCCCCTGGACATCTCCAACATATGCTTTGAAGTTTTTTTTGCGATCTCTCATCCAGAGTTTCTGTTCATTGATGTATTTGCTATCTCTGTCGATTGAAACGAGGGATTCAGCCCCTCGACTCAGTGCTTCGAAACCTAAAGCGCCTGTACCACTATAAAGGTCCAATACATGCATTTCCTGTACATCCCGCAATGTGTCAAATAATATAGTACGAGCGCGATCCGTCGTCGGTCTAACCGATCCTGTCTTAAGCTTAGGTAGAGGATGTCCCCTCCACTCCCCGGCTATAATGCGTGTCATGGTGAATAATTGAAAAAGGTGACGCTAAAGGTGAGAATGAGGTCTTCACTTTGAAAATCGATATCAATTGATCCGATGAGGTAATTGCTCCGTGATTCAGACCATGAAGAAAGAATGTACTGAATTTCCTGGGCAGATCCCGAGAATACAATTTCAACGGGATTATCATCCGTCTGACGGACAGGATCAATGACAATTTCTTCCAGATAATCAGTAAATGGATTTGCCAGAATATCTAACAACCGCATGGCATCAAAGGATTGACCTTGAAAATCTTGCTCAGCATTCATGATAATCTCAAATTTGCTGGAAATATTTGCTGTGCCTGTACTATAGTCCTCGTTAAAGGATCCCAGTACGAATTTGTCCAGAGTAGATCTCATCTCTCCAACCCATTCACCACCTCGAGGGGCACTGATTGTGAGAGCGTCTCTCTTCAGAAATAGATGCCCAGAGCCATATTCAACTGGAAAATTACTGATCATTTCTGTTACCATGAGTAGCAGCGAGCGATTATTTATGATGGAGATATCATCATCAGTAAGTTGAACGACCTCTTCAGATACCTGTGTAAACTCCTGATATACAATGATGGTGTCTCTTCCACCAGGCAATTGCACATGCAAAGATTCTGGCTTGGCAGCAGCAATTGAATCTGCCAATGCAGCAATATCCTCTGTCATTGGCATGAGTTCATTAAAGACTTCATCAGGAAGCACATCTTCTGGAACCGCTTCATCAATGACCAAAGTATCTCCAGAAAAATATTCATCATATTGGTCAAGCTCTGAATCATCCTCGACTGGGAGAACCAGATCAATGCCTAAGAGATCATAGACATATTCCTCAGCCATATCGATGGTGGAAAATAAGATTCCCTTATCATTTAGATAATAGGCAGTTATTGAAACCATCAGGATTAAGAGAACAAACTCGCGCAGGGGATTTCTATTGCTATCTTTTTTCTTTTTCTTGGCCTTAGATTTGGCTTTCGGTACAGTTGTTTCGCTCTCAAGACTCTCATCATCATGAGTGTCAGGTTTGTGAGCTGAACGACGCCTACGCATGGTCTCTGCGATGAGCTCATCTTCAGATAGTTCAGGGGTTGAGGATTCATCAGTCAGAAACTTCTTTGGATCAAGAATCCCTCTGTCTTTTCTAAGATCAATCTTCACTGAAGCGCTCCTGTATTTCTACATTCAAAGCACCCAGGACTACTGCATATTCGTCAATATTTTCAGTATCAGGATCTCTAAAATTAAAATGATTCCCCAGCTTAAGCGGTTGGCAACTCGCTTCATAATTTTCCAGGTTACTCAGCAGAGATGGATCACCTGTGGAGGAGAAGTAGAATAAATTTGTAATTACATTATCAGGATCGCGTTTGCCTTTAATCGCTCTCTCAATGGCTTCTTTCACAAGTTGAATAAGGTTGGCATCCCCTCGGACATGATCTAGTGTGATTTTATAATCCCAATTTAGTGACCCGTGAAAAAGACCTGAAAATTCCTGATTTTGGAACATATGACAGTTAATCGTATTTTCACGATTTTCCAAAACGACCTGAATCCCACCTTCGAAATCAAGGAGCTTGGTGGCTGTCAGAACATTGCCAAGGGCTTCCATCTCAGTGATGACCTTCTTTAATTCCAATTCGGAAGGTCCGATAATCCGCTCCACCCAAGAGTCAAAAGATTGAGGGATGGCCAATGAGACGTATTGAGACGCCTTAGCTGAAGATCGATTGAGTTCCTGGTGAACCATGGAATATTGAGAGACTGAACCTTCCAGCATCTCCTTCATATACCAATTGAGATATTTATTTAGATCATTCCCGGATAAAGCGCCATCAACAGGGTGGATGCCTAGTGGAAACCAATCGCTATCGATGACAAGATGTGTAGTTGTA
Source organism: Fidelibacterota bacterium (assembly GCA_013202495.1). Classification (GTDB taxonomy): domain Bacteria; phylum Fidelibacterota; class UBA8477; order UBA8477; family JABMPR01; genus JABMPR01. Next base: position 9,049 of record JABMQQ010000002.1, read on the forward strand.
TCTGGAAATTCAGCCGAATTTCGAATGGATGAGATTTGTTCAGCCAGCGACATGATGAATTTAGTATTCGTCATGTCTGGGTTTTGAAGTTCCTCACTCAAACTAACTTTACCCAGACTCTCGATAAATGGTGTGCCTTTAAAATTCACCAATTGAGCAAATTTAATGGTACTTCGAGATATGTGAATTGCCAGCATGATGTATTAGCCTACTATTTGGCCCAGCTTTCCTCACCGTCAATTAGACTTCCGTGGGTTGAATCAACCTGGGTAAAGAAACCATATCGTCTGGTTTTAATTGGACGTGCTATTGGTGACTCAATGCCTAGATTCACATTATTTCTCACAGTAATTCTATAGGGTAGATCTGTAACTGTACAGTGTGTCAGCATAGAATCAAACTGATAGTGCGAGAATAGTTGCTTCTTAACATATTTTTTGTTGATTGTCGTATCAATCCAACCACCAAAGGAATCTTTCTCCATGAAGAGAGACTTTTCATTGTCACCAGCAACAAATTCATCTGAGACGACACTGAGACTATCAATCTGAATGGAGTCAAACTCTGCATAACTGTCTGCAATCAGGAACAAATTTTCCAACAGACTATCTCCAGCAAAAATAAGAATGAATTGATCCATGCCGTAATAGACCTTCTCTACGTAGGCAGTATCACTTTTTTCCAGAATATTCATTGATAGAACACTATCAGTACCATTGAAATCATAGCGATAGTCGGAATTAGCCATTGGGGTGATGAAGGGCAGTGAATCGAGTGAGAAATCCTGTGACACGCCCAGCATGCCTCTATACCAGACACCATTAAAAGTACTATCATCAAGTTGTACGACCGTATCACGGGCAATGGTAAATGTGGTATCATATTCAGATAGATAGGTTGGGAAGACATCAATCAGCAATGTATCAGCAGCAAATTCTATGACCTGTTGGCCACGCCAGTCCAGAGTATCAACACCAGCCATATGTTCTGAAATTCCGACAATCTCACGGGCATGGTTGTGTATATTAATGAACTCACCTGTGAGCTTCTCAGCCAGTATTAAATTCATATCATCGTACTTACGTAAGAACTCGTCGTAAACATTCACATTAAATGTATCAGACTCGACTTCAACAACCTGCCATTTCAGAAAATCAGATTTTTTGATGAGTCTCGCACCTACAAACTCCACCACTTCAACAGCAGCTTTTTCCCAGTCCAGATCGCTTAAATTCACAGCAGATTTATAATAGGCTTGTTCCAGACTCACCGTGCTAAAATATTCTGAAATATTTTTGTGAACGTTAATGTTAAATACAGCCTCTGATAAGTCTATATCCAGATGGATTGAATCTAATCCAACATTGGGGCTGTCCAGAGAATCCAGGGCAACGGCTATGACCTGTTCTGCAATATAAGGACTTGGTTCAGAATACCCGGTTAAGCGTTTGTATAGGTTGTTCCTGCGTTTTGAAAGGGCAGCTTCCATATCCCCTACTTTAATTTCAACGGGGATTTCAATGTCGATACCACTGGTGTCAAAATACATCAGAGCCATATAGTCAGGCATAGTTTCCAGAGTATCATTTATTACGAGGAACTCTGCCAATGCCATATCATAAAGTGTGTCACCATAGGTGGCTGAATCATATGAATCAAATACAAATTGCTTTTTAAGTGTTTCCAGAGTTTTTGCCATGTTTTCTTCAAAATTAGCAGGAATGATGAAATCAACCCTTACAGCACCATCATAAATACCGCCAAACTCAATACGACCTGAAAGTTCTGGATTTTTCGCGATGCTATCCATGACAGCATCAACCAGAGGATTTGAGAAGGATGGATATTTTGTGTAACTTGTGGTAAGTGCATTGAACATTGAAGTTTTGATATTCTGATATAAAATATCGAACTTGTCAGAAACAGTGAAGTTCAAACCTACACTATCAATTTCCATGCTTTGGTCACCAACATAGTTACCGGCATCGAAGAGAGTTTTAATACTATCAAGAACGAGGTCGATAGTATTTGGATCCATATTGTGGTTGGGCTCGAGTGTCTTAAATAGCTCAAGATGCAACTCATTGTATAATTTTTTGTATTCATCAGAATAGTTAACTGAAATGGACTTAGGGGCCAGTGGTATACTCTGAGAACCATAATAGCTATAATTGGTATCCATGGCTGCTGCAAGCAGGCTGTCTTTGACACTATTAACTACGAGTAAAAGTTGTTCAGGGTCAGTCGTGTACTCTTTAACCAATTGATAGTGAAGTTTTTCAGCAAGACTGACAGCATTCATCCGAAATCTAGCCTCATCACGGAGTTCAGCCTCATAATCCCAGATAGTTTTAGGAAGATATATCACACTGATAAACAGTGCGATCAGAACAATAATTATTATTGAATTGGTTCTGTGATTAGCGAAAACATCTTTACTCACGAGTCCTCCTCGACTACTCTGTCGTAACTAAACCCTCAAGACGGGTATATATTTTTTCTCCGATCCCCTTAACGAGGATAATATCTGATTTATTCTTAAATGGACCATTTTGATCCGTATAAGCTTTAATTCTTTCAGCTTTGGCCGGGCCAATACCTGGTAACTCAGCCAACTCACTGACTCCAGCAGTATTCAAGTTAACAAGTTTGACTTCGACTGCGCTCACTTCTGAAGATGTATCTAATGTCATAGAATCAGAAGTTGAAATGGTTTTGTCAACAAACTGGAGCGAGTCAGAATTAATCTGCTCTGCCCTCTTTTTGAATTGTTGCTCTTCTTCGTAAAATCGATTCGGAGTCAACTGATTTTCAAGACGCTGATTTCTAACCAACCTTAGAACCGCGCCTACTCCCAGTGTGACCACTAAAAAGTAAATTACGATTCGTTCCTGGCGGGTAAAATTTAGCAAGTTTCCTGCCTCATCATAGTAAGGATTTTATTTTTCTAAAGATACTGCGCTTAC
>JABMQQ010000086.1 GCA_013202495.1 Fidelibacterota bacterium
CTCATTTTCAGATATGGTTAGTTGAAGGGTTGAACTCGTTTATACTAAACGAAATGAAAATAACAACATACTAAATATTAATTGGATCAAACTATCACGATGAATGTTTTTGCACAACTCGGCCTAAATGATGACATTGTTCAGGCAATTCAACAACTGGGTTTTGAAAACCCAACCCCTATTCAGGAAAAGACAATTCCACACTTATTAACCTCAACTCAGGACCTGGTAGCCTTTGCTCAAACGGGGACAGGAAAAACCGGAGCTTTTGGTTTACCGGCAGTACATCTCACAAAACCTGAAGATAAAAGAACACAGACACTCATCCTTTGCCCCACCAGGGAACTGTGTATCCAGATTACAAAGGATTTGAATAATTTCGCTAAAAATATCAAAGAAATTGGTGTCGTCGCAGTTTATGGTGGCGCCCCTATTGATACCCAGATTAGAGCACTAAGAAAATCTGCTCAAATCGTCGTGGCCACACCTGGCCGCGCCAAAGATTTAATTAAGCGAAAAAGACTGCTCCTGGGGAATGTAGAACGGGTGGTTTTAGATGAAGCTGATGAGATGCTCAATATGGGTTTTAAGGAAGATCTGGATGCCATCCTGAGCGAGACTTCAGCTACTAAACAGACCCTCCTGTTTTCAGCGACCATGTCAAAAGAAGTGCAGCGGATGACCAAGACTTACATGAAGGACCCGATTGAAATTGCTGCCACAAAAATGAACACAGGTGCTGTGAACGTTAGACATATTTATTATATGGTTCAGGCCAAGAATAGATACGAAGTTCTGAAGCGAATCGCTGATTCAAATCCAAGTATTTATGGTCTGGTTTTTTGTCGAACAAGGCAGGAGACCAAGGATGTGGCGCACAAATTTATGCACGACGGTTATAATGCCGATGCTCTGCATGGTGAATTGTCACAGGCACAACGTGATGAAGTGATGAAAAGATTTCGATCTAAAAAAATACAGATTCTAGTCGCTACTGATGTTGCTGCACGTGGGCTGGATATTAATGATCTCACCCATGTGGTTAACTACAACCTGCCTGATGATTCAGAAGTTTATATCCATCGGAGTGGTAGAACTGGAAGGGCTGGAAAGAATGGTATCTCAATTGCCATCATTCACACCCGTGAGTTTGGAAAAATTAGATCAATTGAAAATAAGTTCAAGCTAAAATTCACCAAAGAGCTTGTCCCTACTGGGAAAGATATTTGTAGCAAGCAGCTATACTCTCTGATTGATAAAATCGAAAAAGTTGAAGTTGACGAAACGCAAATTGGTCCCTTCATGCCTGCCATCTATGAAAAACTGGAATGGTTGAGTCGAGAAGAACTTATAAAGCATTTTGTGTCAGCAGAGTTCAATCGCTTTCTGGCCTACTACAAGCATGCTACTGATATCAATGTTTCGTCTGATGACAAACCGGAACGCGGGGAACGCCCAGGCCGCCGGGATAGAAACAAGAGGGGCGATAAACCAGACACCCGAAGAGATAGAAACAAGAAGGGTGATAAGCCTGACAGCCCGCGAGAGCAAGGTCCCCGTCATAAAACTTTCACCAGATTGTTTATTAATCTGGGGATGAAAAATGATTTAACACCAACTCGCTTGATTGGTTTAATTAATAAAACTTTAAACTCCAATGAAGCTGATGTGGGTGCCATCGAAATCATGAAGAAATTTGCCTTCTTCGATATTGAACAGGGCGTTGTGAATACACTGGTTGACAAGTTGCATGGCCAGGAACATGAAGGAGTCAAAGTTCAACTGGAGATTTCCACAGACAAACCAACTCCCTTGCCTACGAAGAAGAAAAAGTTCTCCAAGCAAAAAGAGTATGGAATGAGTCAAGGTGGTAGACGTGGTGATCGTGGTAAAAAGAGTGGCATCAGTCCACGTCGAAGTCGTAAGAAGTGATAGCCTAGTATGACCTTTCAACAGTTAGGGGTTATTGACCCAATCCTCAGGGCATTGAGTGCCGAAGGCTATACCAATCCTACTCCCATTCAGGAACAATCCATTCCCATTCTATTGCGGGGTAAGGATCTTCTTGGATGCGCTCAGACAGGTACCGGGAAAACGGCGGCTTTTGCCATACCCATTCTCCAACACCTATACCTCAAGCATCAAAACAAGCAGAACCATCGAGACCATAGAAAAATAAAGGCTCTCATAGTTACCCCCACTCGGGAGCTGGCGATACAGATCGGCGAGAGCTTCAGTGTATATGGTAAACATACTGGCATTAAAAACACGGTCATCTTTGGTGGGGTAAAACAGGGTGCTCAGACCAAAATTCTCGACAGGGGTGTTGATGTCCTGGTTGCAACTCCCGGACGTCTCCTTGATCTCATTGGACAGGGATTTATCAGTTTAAAGGATGTTGAATATTCAGTTCTAGATGAAGCGGACAGAATGTTGGATATGGGATTTATCCATGATATCCGCAAGCTAATCGCCTTGCTACCACCAAAGCGTCAATCTTTGTTTTTCTCAGCTACTATGCCCCCAGATATTGTGGCATTATCTCGCAAAATTCTTGGCAACCCAGAAAAAGTTTCTGTGACTCCTGACCAGACAACCGCTGAGAAAGTTGAACAAGCCGTTTACTTTGTCAGTAAGCCCGGTAAAACAAAACTTCTAATTCATTTACTAAACACCTTAGCCATGGAATCCGTCCTGGTTTTTTCCCGGACAAAACATGGTGCCAATAAAATTGTCAAGTTATTGGATCGAGGAGGCATCTCAGCTGAGGCTATTCACAGCAATAAATCACAGACGGCTCGTCAACGGGCGCTGGGAAATTTCAAAAGCGGAGAGACTAAAGTTCTGGTTGCAACGGACATTGCTGCACGTGGTATTGATATTGATGAATTATCCCATGTGGTTAACTATGACCTGCCCAATATTTCCGAGACATACGTACACCGTATCGGACGAACAGGGAGAGCTGGTTTCAGTGGTATAGCCCTTTCCTTTTGTGATGAGGAGGAAAAAGCCTATCTCCGTGATATTGAAAAATTAATTAAACAAAAAATCAAAGTCATCTCTGAGCATCCCTTTTTGAATTATAAGCCTGAGGTGGCAGCTAAAGATGCTGCAGTACCATATGGCTTACGAAAAAAATCGAAACCTGCAAATTCGGGTGGTGGTGGAAGTCGACCCAAACGCCGTAGACCTTCAGGACGTAAAACTCCTTAAGTAAACGCTCAAGATTGATACTTAAAATCAATTGCCTGATTCTTCATTAGTGATATAGGTTTAGGTAATGAGAATTTGGTCCCTTCATCCCAAGTATTTAGACAGCAAAGGATTGGTCGCTCTCTGGCGAGAAACTTTGCTGGCGAAACATGTCCTGGAAGGCACGACCAAGGGGTATCGAAATCATCCCCAACTTCACCGCTTTAAAACCACAAATCATCCCGTAAACCACATTAACTCATATCTCTCAACTATTCTGGAAGAAGCTAAACAACGAGGGTATCATTTTGATGAGAGCAAGATAGGGTCATCTATGGATGCAAAATTTATTCCGGTAACCACTGGACAGTTAGTCTATGAACAAAACCATCTGTTGGGAAAATTACGAGTGAGAGATCTGGCTAAATATCATATGCTGAATGAGACAATCGATATAGAGGTTCATCCTCTCTTCAACCTGGTAGAAGGTGATGTGGAAGATTGGGAGATTCAATAAGGAGTTCACGGTTGCATGTGCATCGTGAGATTACTTCAAAAATTAGAGAAAAAATGTTAGCGGTATTTCAATCTTGAGAAACTTGATTTTAGGTTAGATTGATAGGGATAAATTTTAAAACAATTATAAAGGAAAATTAAATATGGCAACAATATCATTACGCGGCAATCCAGTTCACACCAATGGTGAGCTATCTGATGTGGGAGCTAAGGTACCAGACTTTGAATTGGTCGCCAAGGATCTCTCTAGAGTAAGTTTGGACGACTATAAAGGACAACGCCTTGTGCTGAATATCTTTCCCAGTCTTGACACAGGTACCTGTGCAGCTTCTGTCCGCTATTTTAACGAGCTCGCAGGCAAACTCCCTGACACAAAGGTACTGTGCATCTCGCGTGATACTCCCTTCGCCCAATCGAGGTTTTGTGGCGCTGAAGGTCTGGAAAATGTCATCACTCTTTCTGATTTTGAAACAGGACAGTTTGGAAAAGATTATGGCTTGCTGGTTATTGATGGTCCCATGAAAGGGTTTTTGTCTAGAGTTGTGATCCTGGTGGACAGTGCCGGAACAGTAACCTACACCCAGCAGGTGCCTGTTATATCTGATGAACCAAATTATGACGAGGTTGTCGCCAAACTCGGATAAGACTTTTCATCAAAATGGCAAACATTTAATCGCCTCACTATTACCATGAAGTACCACGGGAAATAGTGAGGCGGTTTCTTTTTAATAAACTTAATTTAAACGATTCATAAAACTATTGAGATCTATGTGATGACATTCAGAAGTTTTCTTAAAACATGTGTTTTGTCTTTGTCAGGTACAGGTCTACTTCTCACCTCAGGTTTTTGCCAAACATGGTCGGGAGATACTTTAAAACTAAATCCAATCACTTTTGAGGATCCGAGTCCAGTTGGTTGGAATGCCCAGTACAAGACTGTAGTCAATTTCCCAGATGACAATACGGAGTGGTCTCAAATATTTATGATCCAAACCTTAAAGTGTGATTCTGCCACTGCAGGAGACAAGTATCCCTGTGGTGAGTGGGATTATATCTGGAACACATTTATCGAGGTACCTCAAGGGGATAGTTTGGAGATATTTACCCTGGGTAGTTTTGTGACCCCTTATGGCAAACGACTTGAACTTGGCGGAGAGAAGGGCTGGGAATGGGTATATGAAATTACTGAGTACGCTCCATTACTAAGGGGTGCTCGTGAATTGATCGCGGGAAACAATCAGGAATTATTGAATTTGGAATTTGTGTTTATTAAAGGAATTCCTGCGAGAAAAGTGATCTCAGTTGAAAACGTTTATCCCTATGGTGAGTATAAATATGAATATCTAGCTACAGATAGTTTGGTAAAAGAGAGACAGATCATTTTGTCGGAGGACGCAAAAGGCTTCAGTCTAAAAGCCACTATTTCTGGTCATGGACACGCAGGGCCGTACAATTGTTGTGAATGGGATAGTAAAACACACACTTACCGTTTGAACAAGTGGGAAACCTACAGGTGGAATGTATGGAAGGATTGTGGCAATAATCCCATCTATCCCCAGAGGGGAACCTGGCCCTTTGATAGAGCCGGATGGTGTCCAGGAACAACAGTAGATGAGCATGAATTTGAGCTTACCCCGAGAGTCGCCCCAGGAGATACAATTACGTTAGACTACAGTATTGAACCCTTCAAAAATAATGGCGAAAAAGACGGGACATTAAGGATGAGCCACCAGTTGTTCAGCTATGGACCGCCCAACTATAAACATGATGCTGCGCTAGTAGATATCATCGTTCCGAACTCAGATGATCGATATAGTCGGGTCAACCCAAGCAGTGGTAATTCAGTGATACGAATTCAAAACCGAGGGAAGCATCCATTAAAAGATCTCTTGATCAAATACGGAGTAAAGGGACAGCGGAAGAAGAAGTATAACTGGAAAGGGAACTTAGAATTTCTTGAGTCAGAGGAAGTGACACTTCCGGCAATGAACTGGAAGAAAATGCGGGTGTCAGGAATTTATGAAGTCGAGGTTGACCTTCCAAAACATCTAACTGATGACTACCCTAGAAATAATATTCTAAGATCTCATTATGAGAAACCACTAAGTCTACCTCAGCAGTTCACGCTCTCAATTCAAACCAACAATCTAGGTCGGGCTGTGGAAAATCAGTTTTATATAAGTGATGTAACTGGCATGGTTTGGTATGATGGTAATGAGTTCAAAGATAGCACAGATTATCGCATATCCATCAATCTGTCAAAAGGGAGTTATCAGTTTAAGTTTAAAGATGATATGGAGGATGGCATCTCCCGCCATTGGTGGAACAGGAATTCTGCACCTGAGCAAGTTGGCATCAATGGATTGGTGCAGATGGAATCTACAACTGGTGATACATTGGTGACATTCCCTCCAGATTTCGGACAGGAATTGCTACTTAATTTTATTGTGGAGTAAGAGACCGAAGTAATGGTTCGTTCGCTATTATTTTGTCTGTAGCACCAAGGCGCTCGTTAACATATGCTTCAATTTGTAGCGATAGTTCAGAGATGGCATCTTCAGGCATTGACAAAAAGGTTGTGAGGTCATCAACTTCATTTACAACTTTTGATAATCCTTTCTCAACCAGATCAATGGCTTCGGCGAGGATGTCATAATTGGGGCCATGAGCACTGGGCACTTTATATATAGCAGCTTCAGTTACAGAGTGTACACCTGCACCAAAACCAGCTCCAATAAATGCCAGATCGGCGTATTTATACAGGTCTGCCAATTGACCAACACTGTCCCAGATTATCACAGACTCATTCTTAAATTGCTCAACTTCACTTTTTCGTATTGATTTAACCTTTTGCCGGTAAAGTTCAGTCTCCCAGGGAATGAGATCTCGCTCAGCAGTTTCGTGGGGAACAATAATATGCATATAAGCCTTGTCACCTTGGACTTGAGCAATGGCATCTGTAATAATCTTTAAATCACTGTCACCTACAGATCCATATACAACGACCCGTCGGTCGGTAGTCAATTCATTAGTTATCAACACTTTGGTGTTTTCTTTTGAGCGTTCGTGTACTTGATCGAATCGCGAGTCACCCACCACATCTATATGTCCGATATATAACTGATCCAATAATGACTTAAGAGCAGTAGAGCCAGTGTATATGTGATCAATTTGATTAAAAACTAATGCATTGATCCCGCGTAAGCCTGGAATTAGACGCTTTGAATTTTGATAAAGATTGGCATTGATAAGAATATTTCTAACCTGGTTATTGTGAAGCGAGAGCTGGAGATTGGGCCAGATGTCATGCCTTGTGTTGATAAATAAGTCAGGTTTTAGAAGCGTAACGAAACGATTCACTCGTGTATATAAGTCCCAGGGAAGAAAGCTCACTCCATCGAAGATTATATTATGTGAGGCCTTGTAGAAGATAGTCGCAGATGTGAATGTCTGGTAAATGTAAACATCTAACTCAGAGAGCCTGGTTAATACAGGACGCATTTGCTCAAACTCACCGGCAGAGGCTGCATGAGTCCAGATAATTGGTTTTGGATCAGATTTTACTTTATCCTTAAAACTTAAAACTCTTGAGGTTATATCTTTCTGCCCAGATAAACTCCCGGCAATCTTATCATTAAAGTAGGCACTTACCCATATAATGGGTAAGGCTAGGTACAGAAGGAAATTATAAAAAGAATAGAAAATCGTTTTCATTGTTGAGATGCAATGATAAGATCAGCAAACTCTCGGAAAGCTCCATCACCACCAGCTCGGCTTAATAAAATGTCTGGTTTGAGAATATGGAAAGCTGGCGTGCTGGAAGGCGCTGCAGTGAGACCGGCTACCTGCATAACAGTATAATCATTTAGATCATCACCGATATATGCGACTTCAGAAGGCTGGAGCTTGTATTTTTCCAGGAGTGACTCAAATACTTCGAGCTTATCATGAACCCCGAGAAATACATCCTCAATTTTAAGTTTCTCAGCTCTTCGGGCAACGGGTGCGGAATTTTCTCCAGTAATGATAGCTGTTCTGATATTGGCCTTTGTAAGAAGCGCGGTACCCATGCCATCATAATAACTAAATGCTTTTAGTAACTCCCCTTCTCCTGTGTAATAGATTTTTGCATCGGTCCAGACACCATCAATATCAGTTACTACCAATTTGATGTTTTGAGCTTTGGCCTGAAGTTGTTCAGAAATCATTTGAACTCCTGTTTACCAGTTGATGTCTTCATCCTTGAGTACAACGTCAGCGGCGATGTCTTTGATAACCATTTTTCCTAATAGCTCATCCATCCGAGCAGGTGAAATACCTGTTCCTGGACCCTTAGTGGTAAGCATGTCTCTGGTCAGGACTGTACCTGAGGAAATGTCTACTTGAGAAACAACACTTTTAGCTAATTTCTTGAATATGGGAGCTTCAGATTCCTGCACCCGCTTGGATGAACCGCCCATGGCTGCTTCAATATGACGGATATCCCGAACCAGTTTTGAAAATCCACCTGGCTCAAGGGAGGCAGCATGGTCGCCGCCCTTCATGGTACGATCAAGGGTAAAGTGACGTTCAACAATTTTAGCACCAAGAGCTACAGCTGCTTCGGTGATGGCGATACCTAATTCGTGCCCTGAATAACCAATTACTGCATCAGGAAATCTTTGTTTGAAGGCTTGAATTACACCCAGATTAACATCTTCAAATACCGATGGATAAGTTGAAGTACACTGGAGAACGCACAGAGGTACATCATATGGTTTGATTGCTTTTACAGCAGTTTCTACCATTTCCATGTTAGCCATGCCGGTGGAAAGAATCATTGGTTTATTCTTTTTTGCTGTATGTATAAGCAAAGGTATATTGGTCAAATCTGCTGAAGCCATTTTGAAAAAAGGCACACCTAACGTATCCAGAAAATCGATACTTTCCTCATCCCACCCAGAAGCAATAAAGTCAACTTTATGTTCAGTGGCAAAACTCAAGAGTTCCTGATAGTCATTCTCAGAAAGCTCCAGAGCTTTTTTATGCTCACCATAGGTTTTACCAAATGAATTACGATTGTCATAGGGCATCTCAAGACCTTCGTGGGTCAGGATGCGCCTAATACTGCGCTTTTGAAATTTAACCGCATTGGCTCCTGCATCAGCCGCTTCTTGAATCAGCCTTTTTGCAATTTCCACCTCACCCTGGTGATTAATACCAATTTCAGCGATGATATAGGTTGGCTCACTATTACCTACCCAATGTGAGCCCAGTTGTAAAGTTGGCAAAGCAACCTCCAATATTTTAGTAAAACGATCTATCTTTCTAAGTTTTCAGCAATTTCTTCCAACAATGTAAAATCACTTGGCGTATCTATTTCAGGACTGTATTCTTCTGGGAAAATGGTATATCCAATTTTCCCTCCAAGTCTATTCCCAGTGCGGTTGAAATGGTCTAATGTAAAAATGTAAACGGAACCATTTTCAACATATCTGATATCAGCTTCAGTCATATCTTGACGTCTTGGTCGATTCATAAAATCATAATCGGCATGTGCTTCTTTTCCGTCAACCCTCCAGAAAAACCTGTGGGTGGGAGAGATGCTGAGTAAAGAATCGAAACCTTCTGATTGAAAATTTTCCAGTGCGTTGTCCAGCGAACCCTTTGGCCGCAGTGGACTAGTAGCCTGAAGTAAGACAATGATTGTTGGATTTAAATTCTGCTCTTGCCACCATTCGATTGCGTGTGAAATAGCGGATTCCGTAGTAGCCGTATCACCAGCAAGATTCGCGGGTCTGGGGATGATATCAGCTCCAGCACCTCTGGATATTTTCGCAATCTGCTCATCATCTGTAGAAACAAATACACGGTCAACCAAGCTGGATTCCAAGGCGTACTTGATAGAGTGACTTATCAAGGGTTGTTCCAGAAACGGAGCAATGTTTTTATGTGGAACGCCTTTGGAGCCACCACGAGCTGGAATTATACAAAAAATTGACATCGCACAATATATATGGAGAGATGCCTATCACAGCCCACAATTTTAACGACTTACCTCCTGAGTCAGAAATGGTCGGGATGGCTCGAATCAGCACGTGCCCAATTCATTCACCCGGATTATGTTCAGGCCTATGAACAAAAAAGTTTATGTCATTCTCGCATTTGGACTTTTGGGTGTAAGCTTCGGAGGTCCGCTTGCTCGTTTTCTCCCGGAGATGGCGGCACTCACAATCGCATTTTGGCGGATGGCAGGTGCTTCCACGATGCTATGGACTCATGGAATTATCCAGCCCCAGAAACCTCTCGAGACAGTTAAATTCCCTGCAATTATCATTGCCGGCATATTCCTGGCTTTACATTTCGCATTTTTTTATTCAGCCATAAAGCTTACTTCGATTGCAAACGCCACCCTCTTCGCAACCATGGCTCCCATCTTTACGCTTATTTATGAGCGGTTCGTTCTTAAACATAAGCTGCCTATAGCGGCATTGCTAGGTTTGTGGATCGCAATTTTTGGGGCCTTCATTGTTCAAGGTTCCGGGTTTGATTGGGGAACCGAGGCAACGACAGGAAATCTCTATGCTTTGGCGAGCTCAGCCTTCATGTCAGTTGTGCTTCTTATTGGTCAGCGTGTGCGCAGGGATGTTAGCAATATTATGTATACGCGTTGGCTTTACTTGTTTGCTGCCTTGACTCTGATAGGAATAACCCTGGGACTGGGTATCGATATGAAATTTTCATCCAGCGATGTCAAATGGTTGTTGGGCCTGGTTATTTTGCCCACACTGATAGGGCATAACAGTATGAACTATGCAGTCAAGTTTATACGGCCCACAATTGTCGGAGCCATGCCTTTCGGAGAACCAATTTTAGCATCGATTCTAGCCTGGTTGTTTTTTGGTGAGATCGTATCCTGGAATGTGATTGTAGGAGGTGTAATTACCATTTCAGGTCTGGTGCTGCTGACCTTGAAACGAGGACATTAGACAGTCAGAAGCTTTATTTTTTCCTGCCCAATAAGAGACTCAACAAATTCCTTTTCTCCACTCACATCATGTTTTCCTGCTTTGCGAATGAGCCCCTTTTCTTTTAGCCATCGTTTAAGGGGACTATCAAAATAATGAGCAGTTGAACCGACAAAAAAATCGAAACCATGCAGCGTCACGTCAAGACCCAAGAGGTAAAAGAAATAAATGGCAAAGAATCCGGTTGTCGGTCGATCAAGACCACAGCTTGATTCCATTTCAGACATGATCTCTAAGGGTAGAAGTGCATAATTGTTTGTCCCAAGTCGTTTGGCAATGCGGGGATGTATGGCATCACCTTTATGCTTTAAAACCACGGGGGGAATCATTACCAAAATATTCTCAGGGATAACAGTACGACGCTTTAAACCCTGATTGGCACCATTAACCCAAATATCCGTTCGAGATCCAACACGGTTTTCCATGTTGTGGGTAACATAATTGTTGATGCGAATGACCTGATCAAAGTTATCAATCTCTTTGCCCAACTCGTGTTCGGCTGCACTGGGACCGTTCCCGATAATGATGGTTTTTTTTGACAGCCCATTTTGTAAAAATTGGGGAAGGTGCGATGAATCGATGGAATGCATTCGCCTCAGACCTAATCCATGTTATTGAGAATAGATTTATCATCAATTGCTACATGCCACTCTTTCACAGGGGTACTCCAATTATCACCATACTTATTGGCCAAAAAAGTCTCAGTTTGTCCTGGCCGACCAAGTCGATGACCTTTATGGAACAAATCTGTTAAATCATCGAGAATGGAGGCCGAATGATATCCGTTTCGCTGATGCACAACATACTTGTAAACCGGATCAGTTTCGTCTTCAAACGCTTCCCGATAAAAGACAAAGAGATCAAGACAGAGATCTGTGTGAAAAAAATAGAAACGTCGTGGATAAATTTTTATCAGGCGGATGTTACCAAGGTTCCAGAGACCCTCCTTCTGGGGGAAGTCTAAGATTTTGATGTAGTATGGAGTTTTTTTTAGTTCAACGATCAGCTTTGAAATTTGCGCTTCAGATTCAAACTTGAGACCAAGATCGATATCATGATCCCAATCCAATAATTTACCGTCTCGGAATAGTCCAAGAAGTGTACCCCCTTCAAGCCACCAATGACTCCTCTGGGTATTTAGAATGTCAGCAATCCCGAAAAGCATGGATTCTGCCTGATCTGCAGTCTGTTGGTCAAAGCTAGTGGGATGTGTTCTATAGGTATTTGAAAAAAGTTGTTTTTTGAAGTCGGTAGAAAACTGGTGCAGATGAGGGGGTGTTTTAATAACAATATCCTTATAAGGGAAATCTTCCAGCGGTCTCATGGCCGACTCAGGGAAAACGCAGGACCGATTTTTTTCGTATATACCTAGATGGCCAGGTGTTTTTTTAAGCCGCATTAAAAAAATGAAATTAGCAGCCTTCCTGCCAGTATCAGTTTTCCCTCTTATTTTTAGTCTAAAACTTCCATGCACCCACTTAGGTTTTACAACGATACCTTGAAAATATAGGATGAGTGTCAAAACGATATAGCGGATTCCTGAGAGATTGGTGGGGAATTGGTAAATGACTGGATCGAATATATATTTTTCTAGATTGCCTTCAGCCAATCCCAATAATGATTCATCCCCAATGCAACTTTCCAGACCTACGCGGTCCAGTGCTTTAAAGACCTTATCCAGGGTTTGAATCATCTTTTTGCCCGAAATTGTGTAGAGTATTTGAGGTTTACGATGTGACCCGTTTCCTCACCAGTGCAATATTTTAAAATATCTTTCGCCACATGTCCTGGGTCAGCTAATAAGTCGCGATTTTCTCCTGGAAAAGCCTGGTGCCGCATAGGTGTATCGGTCCGCGGGGGATTTATACAATTCACCTTAATATTATCATCTAGAAATTCGGCAGCAAGTGATTGTGTCAGATTGTTTAGTGCTGCTTTTGAAGCGGCGTAAACAGACTGACTGGTTCGTCCTCTATGGGATGAGCTGGATCCAATAAAAGTAAGCCAGCCACCCTGCTTCATAGTCTTCCGAGCAAGTTGAGCCACTAGAAACGCTGATCGCAAATTCACGGCCATCACTCTGTCCCATTCGGCCACACTCAATTCAGAAAACGGTTTCTTTATGAATATACCTGCAGTGTGAATAATGATATCCCAGTCTCTGGTGAGACTTTCAGGCAATGTGTCTTTAGTGAGATCTACCTCTGATCCCAAAGCAGTTACATCGGCATTCTGGCTTCTAAGAATTTCTCTTAGTGCTGAACCAATGCCACCAGTTCCTCCAAAAATTAAAACTTTTTTGCCGTCCAACTGAGGGGCTTCCGCCGTTTTTACCGCGATAATTTGGGTGACACGTTCAGCCATGTATAAATCGTTGGAAGAGGTAATCTTAAAGTTGAATTGAGAACCGGCTACAGACACACACTGTATACCCATTTCAATGGCCAGGCGTATGTCATCAGTGGTTTCCACAAATATGCTTTCATGTGCTTTACGAATGACCTTGTAATTGAACCCCTGGGGGGTCTGACCCTGGTATAAAAAATCTCTGACAGGCATGTCAGTGATGATATTTTCTTTCACCTCTATGATAGTATCTGTTGCAGCAATTGCAGTATCGACAGCATCATATTTCTTTAACGCATCCAGTACTCTTTGAATAGTGTCATAGTCCAAGAAGGGTCTTGCGGCATCATGCAAGAGGACCTTATCTGTATCTTCAGGGCATGCAATTAAGCCATTATAGGATGATTCTCGTCGAGTATCTCCTCCAAGGACGACCAGATGTTGTGGATATTCTATGGCAATTTCAGCTTTCCAATTTGCAGGGACCACAATAATTATTTTATCAATTCCTGGGTGCTGCTCGAAGGCCTTTATTGCATAATCCATCACTCGGTGTCCGTGAAGAACTACAAATTGTTTGGGGACTTCACCACCAAAACGCTCACCTTTTCCACCGGCCAGAATTATTGCTACATTCATTTAGTTCCCATGTTATCTCTCTTTTAATTGGATTGGTTGGTCAGCACCGGAAAAAATAGTTGAGTTTCCTGCTCACCCAAATTGTTTTAGAACACCAGTGTCAAGATAATGAAATATCATTTTGGTCAATCTTTCATTGGTATTTCCATCTGGCATATAACAGTTCTGTTCATTCCAGTAGGCTCGTTTTTCAGCAAAACGCTCTGGCTCAGCAAGGGCTCTTTCGACCGTGTCAATTAAGTTCTCAGGTTTGCTGGTATAACCCAAAACCCAATCTTCATCTAAAAATGCCAGCTTAAAAGGTCGCTTGATGGGATCTGCCTGCTGAGCATAGAATGAGAGTCTTTTCGCATCTAGCCAATCTCCCTTTTTGCGTTTGTCTAGATTTGGGAAGCATCCAGGATAATTTGGCAATTCAAGTTGAATTGTTGGTTTCCCAAGGAGTGCAGCCTCACCTACAATTGATGACACATCACTGATGACAACATCTGCAATTTTTATCAAGTCGTTAGTTGTACCCGGTTGTTTCGGGAGGATGGCATTAAAACGTTTTGCCGCTTTAAAATCAGCTGGATGTGGACTGATTACCAGATTCGGAATTCCAGACAAATATCGTGCGTTATTGATACCCCAACTTGATTCATATTTACCACCCCAAGTAGGTGCGAACAATACGATTGGTTTTTGTGGATCAAGACCCAACTCTGCACAGTATTCCACCTTATTGATTTTGCTGCCCATGAATTCATCCATCTTTGGAAGTCCACCAAGCAAACCCTGCTTAAACTCAGGATTGAGAACCGTCATTATTTTTTTAAAAATGGGTCCAGGGTAAAAGAGTAAGTCTATATCGTGAAATGTTTCATATCGATAAGCATAGTACTTGACGGGACTCAACCCGTGATCTACGTACACAGTACGGCCGACCCAACCAGCTTTTTTTAGGCGATCTAAAGTCATGTCATAGCTTGCCACCACAACTGGAGCAAGGTTCCGGATATAACTTTTAAAAATATTTCGACGATGAATTTTAACCATCCTGACACTACTATTTTGTTGTCTCATGTGAGTGTAGAGAGGCAGAAGCGCTGATTTTTCCTTCTCAGCGCTATATATAAAATCCAGGCGTTGGGGTTGGCTTGAATACATTCAGCAGCTTACGCGGTGATGGATTCTTTTGATAAATACAGTTTAATGAGGTCAAAATCCCGAGACGAAGTGAGCTTCATTAATTGAGGTTCCCCTTCAATGAATCCCAGACGGACTTGTGGATTGCTTTGTTTTACGAGACCCAATTCATCTGTGTCAATAATCCCCGAAGCATGGGCAGCTCTCAGGATATCTATATGGAAGCATTGAGGGGTTTGGATGATCCTCAGGTTCTCGCGCCGGAGATTTCTAAATCCCGAATCGTCGAGTTGAATCATGGAATCAACTGGTTTTAATGCAGGAGCAACACCTTCATATTTTTCCAGGCTGGAGAGACATCTATCGATAACTCTGGAAGGAATCAGGGGACGGGCTGCGTCATGAACTAACACAATATGCGTATCAGGTGAGCAGGCCTGCAAACCTTTAAAGACAGAATCTTGCCTGGTTGCGCCACCCTTCACAACATTGCATTCTGGGTATTCCTTGCTGACATGTTCAAGATAATTTGCTGATGTGACGATGATGACCTCATCGATTTCTGGATGTGCCTTGAAGGAACGAACCGAATAGGCTAAGATTTCCACATCCTTCAATTTCAGATATTGTTTAGGTATATCGCTGGACAATCTGCTACCAATTCCAGCGGCAACTATAATAGCTGTATTATTTGATTTAGTCATATCGTTCAACATAGCCAATAATCCCTGGAATTACAATTTTACGATTGGTATTAATGTCCTTCATCGAAATAAATACGGTTAGTAAATAAAACTAACAAACATTAACATGCATATATTGATAATATTGTATTTATGGAAATCGGTTCATGCAAAAAACGGTTGTAAATTGCTTTTTCAATAAGCATAATGAACCCATGAATAAAAAGAATATTTTTAATCCGCCCACGCCTGTAGAAAACCACTTCCTTAACCTTTCAAAGCTTGATTTTTGTTATGATCCAGACGAAAAAATACCTGTCATCCAGGTAAACAACTTTCCTAATCTCGGTCAGTTGACCGCCCTGAGATTTTTGGAATGGGTTCAGAATAATCCTGAAGGAGTTGTCTCGCTACCCACAGGTAAAACACCAGAATATTTCATCCGCTATGCCGAACATTACCTGAAGTATTGGGAAGATAAATCAACCAGCGCCTTCCTGGAAGAAGTGGGATTTGATCATTCACGCAAACCACGTTTAGAGAATTTGCAATTTGTTCAAATAGATGAGTTTTTCCCCATTTCTCCCACTCAACACAACAGCTTCTTTGACTATGTGATGAAATATTATATCAATGGATTTGGTATCAGCGCTGAACGTGCTCAACTCATCGATGCGACCCAGATAATCTTACCCCAGGGGAAGACCTATAACGAAATATTCCCGGACGATGTAGTGGATCTCAGTCTGCGGTTTAGTCAACCAAATACAACCAAGGGTCGTCTTCAAAAGGAGGCCATCGAGCGTGTTGATGAATTCTGTACAGATTATGAAAGACGTATTCGGGACAAAGGGGGCATCGGATTCTTCCTGGGTGGTATCGGTCCTGATGGCCACATCGCCTTCAATGTTCGTGGATCTGATTATTTCTCAACGACCCGTCTCACACCTACAAATTTTGAAACCCAAGCTGCCGCAGCCGGCGATTTAGGTGGCATTGAAGTATCTCAGAAACGCCTGGTTATTACTATTGGTCTCCAGACCATTACCCACAATCCCGAGGCAACCTGCTTAATTTTTGCTGCAGGAGAAGCCAAAGCTAAAATTGTGGCTGGCTCTGTCCAGGAACCTGCCAACAATACTTATCCGGCTGGCGCCCTGCATAATATGCCCAATGCTCGCTTTTATATTACCGTAGGAGCTGCAGTATTTCTGGACAGAAGACAGGCTCACGAAATTGAAAGAGCTGCTGAAGTATCTGAAGAACTGGTAGACCAACACCTCATCACACTTTCCATGCGTTCAAGGACACCTATTCAGGACATTACAGAGGCGCAAGTTGCAGAAAAGCAGGTCCCGGCCATCGCTCTCAAACGCAGCAGCGCGGAGCTTCCAGAGATCAAGGAGAGAATTTTCCAGAATCTGCAAGCGAAGCTAAATCGAGGACTAACGCCTGTAGAGGATGATGTGTTTTTTCACACTGCTCCCCACCATGATGACATCATGCTGGGTTATCTCGCTCATATTGTTCATCTCGTCAGAACTCCTCGAAACGAACATCATTTTGCCTATATGACCAGCGGTTTTAATGCTGTGACCAATGAATTTGTTAGGGATCAAATTCTCAACGCCCTGGAGCATATGGGGACGGAACAGTTTAATCGTCTCAAGGCAGAAAGTTATTATGATGCCGATAATGTGGCAGGCGCTCAAAGAGATATTTACACCTACCTGGATGGTGTCGCACATCATAGTCGAACTTTACGAAACAACGGCTCATCCCGCCGACTTATTCGCAATCTGCTCATCTTGTATCCTGAGTATAATCTGGATACGCTCACCGTTATAATGAATAAGCTCATTGAATATCTGAATACACGCTATCCCGGTCAAAAAGATGACCCTGTCATGCAATTGCTCAAAGGGCGCATCAGAGAGTGGGAAGCTGACCTGGTCTGGGGACATTACGGAACCCCCATTAAAAATGTTCACCATCTTCGCCTTGGTTTCTATAAGGGTGACATATTCACAGAGGATCCAACCATGGATCGTGATGTTCAGCCCATTCTTGAGTACATGGAGAAAATCCGACCCACCGTTGTTACCCTGGCACTTGATCCTGAAGCCAGCGGTCCAGATACCCACTACAAGGTGATGCAGGCCATTGCCGAGGCCATCCGGCTCTACAAAGAGAGACATCCCGAAGCACCTCTGAGGGTGTGGGGTTATCGTAACGTCTGGTTCAAATTTCAACCCACTGACGCCAATATCTTTGTGCCAGTGTCACTAAATTCCATGGCCATTATGAATGAAACATTCAAGTATTGTTTCCAATCACAGGTGGATGCCCCTTTTCCCAGCCACGAATTCAACGGACCCTTTTCAGGATTAGCCCAAGCCATTCAGGTCCAGCAGCATCAGGATATGAAAAGGGTTATGGGACGAGATTTCTGGTATGAAAACGCACATCCACGGGTGAGAGCTGCCCATGGCTTAGTCTATCTGAAAGAGATGGAACTGGAGGAATTCTACACGAGAGCAAGAGAGTTGCAGAAGGTTACTGAATCTCAAGCATAATTTAACTTATTCAGCTCTTGATCTGAGCCTTGTAGGTGTTGCGCATTTTCAAAAAAACTTCATGGTAAATATTGGATTTAAAGTCCGGGAAAGTGTTCTCAAACGCATGGAATTGCCCTCCCTCAAAATAGAGCGTGGGATCCGCATAAATTCCCTGATCAAGATATATTTTCTGACCATTGTATTTGGCTGATGCTAAAACCAATTTGTGAAAATCCAGATAGCCCACATCCAGATTGACCATTCTCGATCCATTTACCCTCAATTCGTCCTCAATTTGATTACATAAGACCTTCAGGCGAGCCAATTCGCCTGGAGAAAGTAATTTATCAAAACTGAACATGATTCTGGAAATAACTTTACCCATTTCACTATCATAATAGGACGTTGAGTCAAAGGGAAAGGGCTCACTCCTGAGGTCAATATCTCCAATATGTTGTTCACATTGAGATATAGCCTGCTCAAGGAGATCACCGTCTGAGTAAAGAGCGCCAATAAAATATTTAACAGGTTGGGGTTCTATGGTTTTCATTTCTGCCTCTGTTTAAGCACATATTTGGCTTCCTCGAGCTTCTCCAGGGGTATTCTGAAACGCTCTTTAATAATTTTCTCAGCCAGGTTGGCTTCACGAATTTTCTCAATGGTTTCAGGGGACGTTATCTTTATAAAATCTCCTTGAACAAAGATCATCTCCTGGCCCTCAACTCGAGTGAGGGTGAGATCATCCATGCCAGGCAGATGAAAAGAATTCTCCCAGAATTTAGCAAACTGTTCCCAGGAGACTGGGTGGTCATTAAATCGATAGCGCCGAACGAATTGTCCCTTGCGATAGGTATAAACAGCATATTCGTCACTATCAGCATCAAAGCGCAGGGAGAGCCCTGTTTCAGCAGAGAGGCGAGCTTCAATATTGGACTTTTTCAAGGGAAGTGGTCTGAAAATCATATAGCCAGGATCCACCAGATATCGTGATCCTGCAAATTGAATCGTGACTGCTGAATGTGTGTTTTCTCCCCAATTCAAATGGCAGATAAAGGGTTGGGCTTTATATCCCAGTAAAGTGTAAATCCCACACAGGAAATAGGTCAGGGAAAAGCAGGTACCACCCAGATGCCAGGCAAAATGATCGTGGGTAACTTCATCGGGCAACCTGAGTCGGTTTGACCCAAGCGCCTGGTTTCGTTTCAATATCTTACTGATATTCTCATAAGGGAGCCTGCTGAAATACCTCGAGACTTCAGCGATATGCTCAAGGGAGGGCTTTGAACCTGAGAAATCGAATCGCTTTAGAAAGGCGAGGGCTTCTTTTTCAAATGCACCAGGATTTGCAAGTGTCATGTTTTTCCTATTTTAATTGAACGCTTCAATTGACTTAAAATAGCTCATGATTTTGTTGCAACAACATTTAGACTATATTGAAATCCCTACTAAAACAGGAGAATATGCTGGATGGAGAGTACCTTAAAATCCTTTGGGGGTATTAATTACATTGATCTCACCGAAAGCGATTCGAGAATCGATGGAGAGGGCGATTTGAATGATCTCCTGAGTTTGTGCTATTACCATAACTCAAATCTGCTGCTGCTGAGTGAGAAAAATCTCTCTTCGGATTTTTTCAATTTAAAAAGCGGCCTGGCTGGAGCAGCCCTGCAAAAATTCGCGAATTATCAGGGGAGAGTGGCCATCCTTTTGCCTCCAAATGCAGAACAATCCCTGCGATTTAAAGAATTGATGTTCGAAATGAGCAGATCAAATCATTTTAGATTTTATGATAACAGAGAAGATGCCGAAGTTTGGCTCACCACCTAAACTGAAGGGTTAACCACATGATACCTATTCCAGGACTTATCGCGTTCTACTTCATTATGCCAGCACTGATATTGTGGTTGTGTTATAAGTCGACCATGATTGACAAAATTGGGTCAGTGATATTGGCCTATGTATTTGGTATTCTTTTAGGAAATAGTGGTCTCTTACCTGAGAGTTCAGCTGGCGTGCAAGACGAGTTAAGCGGAATTTCAGTAGCTCTGGCCTTACCCTTACTCCTGTTTTCTCTGGATGTTCGTTCCTGGTTGCATTCCGCCGGGAAAGCCATTCTATCCATGCTTGGTGCCACAGTCCTGGTTGTTTTTGTGGCTGGTCTGGGAAGTTGGATGATTCGGGCCAATGTTGAAAACGCCTGGCAGTTTGGTGGGATGGCCATAGGGCTTTACACTGGAGGCACGCCTAATCTGGCTGCTATTAAAACAGCTCTAAATGTGGATTCAACCCAATATATCATGATGCACACCTATGATGCCGTCAATGGAATTATATACCTCATTTTTGTCATGAGTATTGGTCAGAAGGTTTTTAATAAGGTGCTACCGAAATTCCAATCTGTCGTCATGGAAAATGCAAATCTCGAAAGCAGCGAGAATATCCATTCCTATATTGGGATTTTCAAACCACGCATTCTTTTAGGTCTATTGGCTGGCTTAGGCATTTCCATCGTCATATTGGGTTTGAGCTTTGGTTTATCCCAGCTGATCCCAGAAGACTATTCAACTGCAGCCATCATGCTCCTCATTACCACACTGGGTATTGGATCTTCATTTATTCCAAAGATCAGAGAAATCCCCATGACTTTTCAGTTCGGGATGTATATCATTCTGGTATTCAGTCTCATCGTAGGATCCATGGCAAACTTGGAACAACTGGTGAATATCAATTGGTCCATGATGTTTTTCGTCAATTTTATCGTGTTCGGTACCATGCTGCTCCACGCTGTTTTCTGTAAAATCTTAAATATTGATACCGATACTTTCCTGATAACTTCTGTTTCAGCAGTTTGTTCACCACCCTTTGTCCCTGTTGTGGCAAAAGCTTTAAACAATAAAGAGATCATTTTATCAGGATTGACAACGGGAATTATAGGATATGCCATAGGAAACTATCTAGGTGTTGGATTTGCCTATATTTTCAGGGCAGTTCTCTTTTAATTAGTTGGACTTTTCACCAAAATTATTGCTGAAGGAAAAGGCATGAAATCAATAATAATTGGAATTGCAGGTGGTACTGGTTCAGGGAAAACGACCATTGCCAAAAATATAGTTCAGGAGTATGGTCCAGGTGAGGTTTTACGTTTAGATCTGGATTCATATTACCGAGATTTGTCTGATTTGAGCAGGGAAGAGCGGGCGAAAATTAATTTTGATCACCCCTCATCTCTGGAGATCGAGCTCCTTGTCAAACATGTGGATGAGCTGTGTCAGGGAAAAACGGTTCAAATTCCCATTTACAATTTTGCCACTCACAACAGAGCAAAAGATACTCGTAAGGTAGAACCCCACAAGGTCATCATCATTGAAGGAATTATGGCACTTTACTATCCTGAACTAACTGCAAAAATGGATGTAAAGCTTTATGTCGATACACCTTCAGATATTCGCTTTATTCGTCGACTAAAACGTGATATCATCGAACGTGGTCGATCTGTAGATTCAGTTATTGATCAGTATAAAGCTACCGTGAGACCCATGCATTCGCAATTTGTAGAGCCCAACAAGTATCTCGCTGATGTGATTATTCCCGAGGGCGGGATGAACCATGTGGCAGTAGACCTGATACGTACAAAGATCAATGCGGTGTTGAAGGAGAAACATGATGACTGAACCAAACATAGAGTTGCGAGAACTGGATGAGTCCAATTATCGGGATATTCTAAAGCTGAAGGTGGCGGATAATCAAACTGGTTTCGTCGCAAGCAATGCAATCTCACTGGCTCAGGCGCTGTTTCATTCTCAGGCCTGGTATCGTGGAATTTATCAAGGGGATACTGCAGTTGGTTTTGTCATGTTGGAACTTGATATGGAGAAACCAGAATACTATCTGTGGCGCTATATGATAGATGAAAAATTCCAGGGTCATGGATATGGTTTGAAAGCTCTAGAGCTGGTGATTGAATATGTGAAAAGCCTCCCTGATAGCACTGAATTTCTTCTCAGCTATGCTCCGAAGGAAGGCAATCCCAAAGGATTTTATGAGAAGCTGGGCTTCCTTGATACAGGTGAAATAGAAGAAGGTGAAGTCATTATGAAACTGGAATTCAAATAATTCATGAGAACTCCAGGAAATGAGGTGAATTATCTCCTGGAAAAAATGTTTTTCGGTGGACTCAGCCCAGTAGAAAACTATAATAAGTCATCATGAGATATCAGTATTATAAAGAGCGTATCAAATCCAGTCCCAATAGCGGCAATTTCCTAAAACTATTTCTTCTTTCCTTGATCCTGATTGTGGTTGTGGTCTGGATTATCATGTGGAATCAAGCCAACACTTATGAACCTGAGCTTATGTCTGAGCAGGGTTTTTATGAGGGATATTTTACCTTGAATACGCGTATGGATCAGACTCTGACCCGGCGCTTCCCCAGCCTTGAGTTTGTGGAAGGACGTTTGAGTGACGATGGTATGGGAACCAGGGTATTTAAGATTTCGGATCAGAAGAGCATCCGTTCTTCAGACATAAAAAAATTACTGGAAAGCACCTTAGGTGGTTTTGGTTTCCAGGTTCAGCAAACAGCAGATGCTGATGATCATTGGGAATTTCAAGTGGGAAGTGATTCAACTGTTTGGTCAGTATACCGCTTTGAGTATCCTGAAGAAAAGGCAGCACCGACATCAATATTACCTGCAGATATCGCTAAGGTTTCAAAAAGACCCAAGCTGGCTGTCATCATCGACGATTTTGGTTATTCCATGAATGAAACCATCAACGGCTTTATCTCACTTAAAGAACCATTTACTGCAGCGGTCATACCAGGTCGCCCCTATTCCACCCAGGTTGATGAGCGCTTAAATAATAGATCTATCCAAACCTTGATTCATATGCCCATGATAACTGTGACCAACTCAACCAGTGAGCCAGATTATGCTTTATCTGATGATCTTAGTGATGGTGAAATTGTCCGACGCTTGAAAAAAGCCCGCAAAGATGTTCCCAAGGCTACGGGGATGAACAATCATCAGGGGAGTGGTGGCACCCAGAGCCGCAAGGTGATGACGGGTGTGGCAGATTTTCTGGCTGAACAGAAAATGTTCTTCATTGATAGCCGGACCATCGCGGCTTCCGTTGGAGAAACTGTTGCTAGAGAACGCTATGTACCCACCAACAGCCGGGATGTATTTCTGGACGAAGTTGATGACCAGGAGGCCATCGCAGGTGAACTCTTTCGTCTGGCTCGTATCGCCAAGGAACAAGGGGAAGCGATAGGTATTGGGCACTGTAGACCAAATACATTAAAGACATTAAAAAAATATTTACCTGCGCTGGCCGAGGCAGGATTTGATCTCGTTCCAGTTTCAAAACTGGTGAAATGATCACCTAAAGAAATAAATCGAGGATACTATGGCTCAAATGGAACTCAATCTGGATGGCTTTATCAATGCCCAGCAGCAACTTAAAGTAGATGGTCTTACCTTACCCGGTGTAGTGACTATTGCAGGGTTGTCTGGAGTAGATGGCTTTAGCCTGACTTATGACGGACGCTCAGCGAATTTCACTGAAAAAGATCTGGAATTGACCATAGCTGCATCAATGGGAACTCGATTTGCCTTGAGGATAACACCACGTGCTGAACTTCTCCAGCTTGCCCTTAACCTCCCTGTTTCACAGGTAACATTTACAGGGGACAACCTGTTTGATGACTATGGTGCTGATCTAGAAACGTTTATTCCTCAATTGAAGGATGCCGGGAAGTTGATCTCATTCTGTCTTGATCCAGAATTAGCGCTACTTAAGAAAGCTTATCGTCTACAGGCTGACATGGTTGAGCTCAGTGTAAACCACTATTCTGAAAATAGCAGTGTGGCCGGTCAGGCTGAAGCACAGGAACAAATTGCCCTTATGGCTCGGACGGCTGAGAAAAACGGTCTTGGTGTTGCTGTCAATGGTGGCATATCCTTCCAAAACGTTTTGCCCCTGGTGAGTATTGAAGCCGTAGAGAATGTGGTTGTGGGTCGGGCTATTATTGGTCGGTCAATCTTTGTTGGATTGGAAACGGCCGTTCGGGATTTCAAAGCCCAGGTTCAATGAAATCACTGATTACCCAGTTTACACGTTCGGGCCAAGTTGAAAGCTTCCATGTAGGTTATGGGGTTATTGTTGATGCCACAGGCGAAATTGTGAGAGCCTATGGTGATACACAATATCCAACCTACGTCAGGTCATCCGCCAAGCCACTTCAGGGCATGGCAGTTTTACGTTCAGGTGCCTACGATGATTTTAAGTTGAGTACAGAAGAACTGGCCGTCATTTGCTCTTCCCACAGTGGCGAGCCTGTACATACTGAAACCGTATCCCAGATTTTTTCTAAAGCAGGAATTGGCCCAGAACACCTGGCTTGCGGAATACATCCCCCTATCCATAGAGAAAGTGCAAAGGCACTTCAGGTGGCTGGAATTGCTCCACAGCAAATTCATAACAACTGTTCAGGAAAGCATTCCGGTATGTTAGCCACCTCAGTTAAATTGGGACATTCTACACAAGACTATTTGAACCCGGAACATCCAGTACAACAATACATCTACGATATTGTGAAGGAATATACTTCTTCGGAAAAGATTCATAGAGGGGTGGACGGTTGTTCCGCTCCTGTGTTTCATCTGCCCCTTCAAAAGGTGGCTATGGCTTTTGCTCGAATAAGCCAACAAGAGAATCAGGAATGTCGCCAGATTTTCCAGGCCATGAATGGCCATCCCCACCTGGTTGGTGGTGAGGGCCGGTTTGACACCGCTCTGATGGAGAGTTATCCCTCGAAAATCATGTCCAAAGGAGGCGCTGAAGCGGTTTCTGCTGCAGGTTTCATTATGCCTGATGGGCAGGTCTATGGCCTGGCAGTAAAAGTTCTGGATGGTAATTATCGGGCCATTGGACAAATGGTGTTGAAGATGTTGGAAGACATCGGCTTCGCTAAAGAACCCTTGTCGGAGAAGCTGATGAAATGGTGGCAGCCAGAATTAAAAAATCATGCCCAGCGTATCATTGGCACAACAAAAACTTTGATTGTTGAATAAGGAAAGTGGACAGATGACTAAGGACAGAACCTCCTGGGATAAATATTTCATGCAAATTGCTCTGGATGTTTCCACGCGATCCACCTGTGATCGTAAATTTGTGGGTGCCGTCATTGTCCGCGACAAAATGATTCTATCAACAGGATATAATGGCTCCATCCGTGGTTTACCCCATTGTGATGAAGTTGGCCATGAAATGGATAACGGTCATTGTGTACGAACTGTCCATGCTGAAGCCAATGCCATTGTTCAAGCTGCCAGAAATGGTGTTGGTATTGAGGGGGCGGATATCTATGTCACGGCCAGTCCTTGCTACAACTGTTTCAAGCTCATCGCGAATTCTGGAATCAAGCGTATTTTTTATGGTGAGTTGTATCGCGACGAACGCATCAAAACCCACGCGAAAGAAGCTCAGATCGAGCTCATCCATTTGGCAGAATAATTTATTAGCTCAGACTTACTTTTAATGTCTGGGGAATTTAAAAGCCATCGTTGTTGAAATCCCATAGCTCTCACCTACCAGTTGAAACGTAAAATCGAGCTTGGGAAGATTCCCCAGCTTCAGATTTGTAACAGTAGCATAGGGTCCCAAAGTTCTCAGAAATAAAGGCCCTCGATTCCCAATTCCAACTTGATATCCCTGGCCACGTGTAGGTTTGTGACCCAAGCTTAGATGCATATTGAGGAATCCTGGTTGGACATAATAGCGATCATTCATCCCTGCTTCCAGGTGGAATTCACGTGGTCCCAGTCTTAGATAGAAGCTGGGGATAATGGGACTATGTTCACCATCCAGTCCGGGTGCATAGGCTATACCAAGACCCGATCCCACACCAATAACCTCTCTCTCTAGGCCGGCATTTAATACTCCCAAAACATAGCTATAACTCCTGGATGAGTCTTCACCTGCTCGAAATGATCCAGTGCTGTACTCCAGGCGCCCATTTAAGTAGGAGGACATGCGCTTGGTTATGGCAAATTCATGGTCCATTGTAGCAAGGAGGCTGCTGGAAGTCACCGTCTCAGTAACGCTCTCCCCACCACAGGAAACCCTTTCATATTCAAACCTGGTAAAGCTTCCACCCAATGAGTAACTCAAGCGGGGGTTCTTTAGATCCTCCATGGCCTGCATGTGCAAGGTGGAATCCTCCGAGAAAATGCCATCCTGTTTTCGCAGGACATTCTTTACTCGTACATAATTAGTAAAACTCAGATTTTGGTTGCCTATTCTGACCAGCTTTTGGTTGTGTTCATTGATCCCATAGAGCCATTTACTTTTGCTTACCAGGGGCACTTCTTCCAGGTCAGGTGGAGCTAGAAACGTATTCGTGCTGACTAAGAGAAGTAATCCAACGGCTCCAATAGCCTGGGGTGAAAAACGTAGGCCAAGGTGTGGTTGAGAAGCTAAATGAGTTGAAACTCGGAGATAAATCGATCCTGTCAAAAGAACCAATAGCAGGATGATTTGTATTCGCTGGAAGTGATTTGACAGTAGAATGGTTCCTGTGAGCATAACGAAAAGAAGGGGAGATGCAATATTTTTGGGAAAAAGGTTAAGTCGCCTAGAGGGCAAAATCTCAGGCGAGGGAGATATTGATAACCTGATGGCATAGAGTAGACTTAAACCACTTATCCCAAGTAGAAAGATTTGGAACAGGGATACAGGTCCGACGTAAATTTCACTCCACCAGACATTGCTCATATCGCGGATAAATTCAATGCCGAAGCGAAACACGAAGTAGCTACTGATAAAGCCTGACAAAATAATTCGCCCGTCAATTTTTCTCCGCATCGCTTGAAGAGCTACAGGTAAGGTTCCAAGAAGAAGGAATAGTGATTCATAAAGTTGAACGGGATGAATGAGAAGACCGGGGCCATTTATATCATTTATTTGACCCGTGTGGAAATGCAGCCAATGAGAGAGATTGCCCAGTCCGTAAGAAATTCCCCAGGGTAGGTTGGTTGCGGTGCCAAAACAGCAACCTGAAAAAAGGCATCCCAGGCGGCCAATACCAATAAATATGATCATATAGATGGCAAATAGATCTGACGTGGGTGGCGGGATTTGTAAGAGTTGCTTAACAAGTAGAAAAACGAGTATGCCTCCGAGAAGCGCTCCCATGATGCTGGGGAGGAGCATGGTGCCCAAGCCAGTCCCAAAAACGAATGATGTGACCAGGAGAGTCCAATTTGTGCGATCCCACCCTCGTTTGTAACCCATAAAAAGCAGAAATCCTGTGGAAAACAAGAGATTCAGATAGCCGAAAAATTGCCAGATATTTATATGACCTTCCAGCCATTGTTGGATCTCATTGAATACCATATTGCTCTCCAAAACTATCTTCTAATATCAGGATTTTAGTGTTTTTCGCAACGAAAAAGGAGTGAGTTTTCGGCGTTGAATTAGTCAAGAATGAAATAATTTGGGCATTATTGTAATCAAATTCTTGAATACATGATAAATATAGTTATATATGAGTATTCAAAATTGCATCCGATGCAAATATTCTTTTTTAACATCAATTAGGAGTAAACATGCGAAAATTTGGCGTTTTGCTTATGGTTATCATTTTTGTGGTAGTCTCTTGCGAGCAAAGTACAGAACCAGGACTTTCAGTTGAGGATAATATTGACCTCAAAAATGGTTCACTTATAGAGAATCAATACATTGTGGTCTATGATGAGGCTGCAACTCAGGCTTTGGGTAAACCGCTTGCAGTACAGGCCCTGACACAAAATGTACTTGATGCAAACAATATTGCTCTCGCAACAGTTTCCCACACGTACTCGCATACAATCATAGGTATCTCTGCAAACATTTCAGCAGCTGAAGCTGAGCTTCTCTCACAGGACCCCCGTGTTAAGCATATAGAACAAGATAGAATGTTCGTACTTGCCAAACCACCATGGGCTGGTGGCGGTGGTGGTGATCCAGACCCAGCACAAGTAATACCCTGGGGTGTTGCTCGAGTGGGTGGGGGAACGGGTTCTTCAAATGTGACCGCCTGGATTATTGATACTGGTATTGACCTGGATCATCCAGATCTAAATGTTGATGTATCCAGATCTGCTACCATGTTTTCAAATGGCAAGGATGCTGATGATGCCAATGATTTGAATGGTCATGGCAGCCATGTTGCAGGTACGGTTGGAGCTATTGACAACAATATTGATGTTGTTGGTGTCGCACCCGGTATTACGCTTGTTGCAGTAAAGGTTCTAGATCGAAGAGGAAGTGGTTCGTATTCAGGAGTTATTGCTGGTGTTGACTATGTTGCTGCTAATGCCGCCAATGGCGATGTTGCAAATATGAGTCTGGGTGGGCCTGTATCTCAAACGCTGGATGATGCAGTCGTTGCTGCTGCACAGGGAGGCGTGAAATTTGCACTTGCAGCAGGGAATGAAAGCGATGATGCAAATTTTCATTCACCAGCCCGGGCAAACCATGCCAATATTTACACGGTATCCTCGTTTGCACAGGGTGATAATTGGTCTTCATTCTCAAACTATGGCAATCCCCCAATAGATTTTGCCGCTCCAGGATCTTCCATTTTATCAACCTATAAAAATGGTGGTACATCAACTCTCAGCGGAACTTCCATGGCATCCCCCCATGTATGTGGCCTACTTGCTCTAGGCAATGTTGGCACCGATGGTGTTGTTAACGGTGATCCTGATGGTGATTCAGACCCTATTGCACACAACTAAACTCAATCAATATTAGTAAATAAAGGGGCTATGATTTCGTAGCCCCTTATTTTATCCCTAAACCATTCATTTAATAATTCCTTATTTACAACACGGATAATCCGTTGACAGCGGAACAGGTGCCGTCTATATTCGCTGGCTTTTTAATAAAGGAGATAAAGTTATGTACGCAATTATCCAAATTGCAGGGAAACAG
>JABMQQ010000087.1 GCA_013202495.1 Fidelibacterota bacterium
ACGGTATTGACGCCGCTGGTGTAGACAAAACTGGAGGTTGGCATCACATGAAGATTGTTGTCAGCACCAACCCAGCCGACAGTACGGTTTCTTACCAGTGTTTCTATGATGAAATCGATCTGGGTACCTATGTTGATGATAGCGACATGCATACCTATATGGGTCAACCTGGTCTCTATGCCTTCCAGCAGAATGGCGTGGACGGACTGGCCGGATATTTTGATAATTATAGTGTCATGGCGAATGGAACCACCTCTGTGGACAATAAATTCCAGAGCCGTCCAGTAACCATGACCATGCACCAGAACTTTCCCAACCCCTTCAATCCTTCAACTTCAATCTCTTTTGATGTACATGAAGCTGGAGAAGCCTCACTGATGATCTATAACATAAAAGGTGAGACTGTCACCACATTAGCCCAGGGCAACATTCAACCTGGTAGCTATCAGGTGACCTGGGATGGTAGAGACAACCAGGGTCAGATTGTCGCAACTGGAAATTACATTGCTGTACTCAGCAAGGGTAACGAACAGGTCAGCCGCAACATGCTCATGCTCAAATAATTCAAAACATAACCGGCCGTCTCAATCCGAGACGGCCGGTATATTAAAACTATGAAAATACTTTACCGATCACTTCGTCCCCTCCTGGTTTTTCTGTTTCTGCAACAGCTCATTTTTGCTGGTGTTGGCGGAAAAATATCCGGATCAGTAACCTCAGAAGATCAGGGTGTTATGGTGGGTGTGAATGTGGTCATTGACGGAACCCATTTGGGCACGGCAACCGATGAAAATGGTGAGTTCTTTATTTTGAACGTGCCCCCTGGAACCTATTCCGTCAAATTTATGATGATCGGTTATAAAATCGCCGTTCATCAGGATGTCCAGGTTGTCTCAGATTTCACAACCAAGGTAAATGCAACCCTGGAACTTGTCACATTGGATGCCAGGGAAGAAGTATACGTCGTTGCCACAAGACCTCTGATTCAACGCGATGCAACTGCTACGATTCGCGTGATCAGTGCAGACGACATCATCTCCATGCCTGTGGACAACATCAACGATATTCTGGCTACCCAGGCTGGTTTTACCACGGACGAAAACGGCGACATCCATGTCCGCGGGGGACGCACGAAAGAAATTTTATACATGATCGATGGTGTCATTGTCCGGGATCCCATGGAAGGTGATTTTAGTGGGACGGTTAACCAGAACGCCATTCAGGAAATGACCGTCATCAGTGGAACCTTTAATGCCGAATATGGCCAGGCCATGTCCTCTGTCGTGAATATCGTCACCAAAGAAGGTGGCGAGGAGTTTCATGGTCGCATTGAATACACTTCAGATCAGATGAATGCCTACAAATATCATGAATCTGGTGCTTTTGAATATCTGGACACCAGCTATGCCGATGAAGATACTGCCTTTGAGTATGTTGATTTACGAGAGGGTCTGTTTGATTATTACAGTAATGCTCCTGATGACTTTTATCCCAAAGCATTAATTCCCTTACTTGGAATGCCCATGAGTGGACAACTCAGTATCAGCATGGGTGGCCCCTTACCTGGAAAAACCAGCTACTATTTATCCGGTTTATTTACATCTGAGGAAAGCCTACTGCCACATGGTGGCGAAATGAGCCAGGATATTCAGTTACGCCTCAGCCACAGTCTCACAGACCAGATAAAACTGGGAGCACATCTCAATAGCTCCAGCCGACTGTATCAGAACTACTCCCATCGCTGGAAGTATCTACCTGAAAGGAATACCCATACTTACAAAGGGAATGATAGAGTATCTCTCAATCTCACCCACACCCTTTCTGAAGCCTGGTTCTACAATGTCCATTTGTCCAGCCAGACAGTAGGAACCAAAATTGGCGTAGCTAATCTGAGCCCTGAGGATTATGAGCGTCCCCTTACTGACGCATCAGTCTACTTCTACGCTTCTGGAAACAGGGGTGATTACACAAACAATCTAAGCCACACAAAGAGCCTGAACATTAACTCCACTTATGCCACAGGCGACCATCTCCTCAAGAGTGGCTTCAACTATGCTGCTCATGACCTGGATATTTATACGGAAGAGGATCCCTGGCTTGGCGGTACAAATTTTAAAGATGATACCACCTACACACCCACAGAATTGTCCTTCTATCTCCAGGATAAAATAGAATTTGACTATCTCATTCTCAACCTGGGTTTGCGTTATGATCGCATCGATCCAAGGATTGGAATGTGGGAAGACATCACCCGTTTTGCTCTCTGGGATTCCAGTCTTCAAAATTGGATTTCTGCACCAGTAATTGATGCACCAGTTGAGAGCAAGTGGAGTCCAAGAATTGGACTGGCTTACCCTGTGACAGAAAACACGGTCTTTCATTTTTCATACGGGCACTTCTTCCAGAGTCCTGACTTTAAAGCCATGACCTATAACGCCGATAAGGATATCTCCGCCGCCCTGCCCCTGGTGGGAAACGCTGGAGTCAAACCACAGAAAACAGTCGCCTTTGAAGTGGGAGTAAAACAAGCCCTCTCATCTGTATCCAAACTAACGGCCACCGTCTGGTCCAAAGACATTAGAGACCTCCTGTCCACACAATCCTATCGCATCATATCTATCCCTGTTGTGGTTTACACCAATTCAGATTACGCCAGTGTCAAGGGTGTCGACCTCAGTCTGGACCGACAGCTTAGCGAAAGCTTTAGTGCCAATATGAGCTATACGGTTTCAGTGGCGCGCGGCAATAATTCCACACCCATTGCTGGATATTTTTCTGCTTATGAAAATGAAGAAATCCCACATAAAGAATATTATCTTGATTTCGACCAGCGCCATGATCTCTCCCTGAATCTGGCCTATCGTGGTGGACCAAAAAGCGGCGGCGTATTCATGGGGATGAGACCCCTGGCGAACACCAATGCCAACCTGCTTTTAAATGTGGCTAGCGGCCTGCCTTATACACCTTATGTGGATCCCACCATACAGGTTGAAGTCAACTCAGCCCGCAAACCCTGGATTTATAGTCTGGATCTGCGTTTAAGACGACAGATCAATGTGGGCGGCCTGAAACCTGCTCTCTTTTTAGAGCTTATGAATCTGACCAATCATGAAAATGTATTGACCGTGAATAGTCGTACAGGCAAACCATTTGATCTGGGCAGCTCCGGTCTGGTTGGTGGAGGCGATGATAGTAATTTAAATCCAGCAAAACTGGGTCGCGGTCGATCCATAAAAGCTGGTTTTAGTGTGGGGTGGTAATGCAAAAAATGTTTTTCATATCGCTCGGTCTCTGGTTGATGATAAATTCACTCCAGGCCCAGGATTGCGCCTCTTGTCATAGCGCTAACGACACCTCCTCCCTACAGAAATCCGCCGGTATTTTCCAGAAGGCTGTCGGTGTCATGGACAAGGGCCAGGTGCAAATCAATACAGGAAATTTCGGCACCCTCTCCAGTTTCCATGTTTATTTCACCAATGCAGTACATTGGCCAGCCTCAGCAGCTTATGAGCGTCAATACTCATTTGGTCTGGGTCTCATGGTTGGCGTTAACGAAGATGATGTCATCGAAACCGAAACCCAGAGCCAATCAAAAATTTTGGACTGGCTACCGCCAGATGATGCACGAGGACATGAATTCTCAGGTGATTTAGTCGCCGAATCTGACGATACACCTTTTATGGCCAGCAGTGATCTTACCCAGAGTTGGCCTGATCTGGGGTGGCCAGGATATTTCCGCGTGGATGTCAACAGCCTGACTGAAGAACAATTAGATAATCACCCCAGCGCTTTAAGTCTGCCTGATGCTCCCAACCAGTTCAGCTCAGATCGCGACCTGTTTGCCACCTATAACGATGCCCAGAAGCCCCAGGGCAGTCATGGTCTCACAGTAGAGC
>JABMQQ010000088.1 GCA_013202495.1 Fidelibacterota bacterium
AGGATGGCAGCGTGACCTATAAGGGAAAAAAGTTTCAGTTATATAGGCGCTATGCTGGTAGATCAGTTGCATTCTTTGAAGAGGGTGGGGACTTAAAGTTTTCCATCGAGGGGAAAGTCTTATCAAAGAGTTACAGATTATAAGAAAAGTGATCTGATTATTGCAGTAATGATTCAGTTAACTAGAAAGTTGTGGGACGTCATAGGTAATCAATAATAGCGTTAATTGTTTAAACAATGTTCTATCCGGAGGGGAAATGCAAAAAATCGAATTACAAAACAGAATTGATCTTGAGATCTTTTGTCCATTTTGTGGAACAAAAGTGAGATCAGATGAAGGTCTAAAAACCTGTGAACATGTGCTTTATCATGCCAGTGATTATAGTTTTGAGTATGTTAAAATAGGGATTGGTTTCGATACTGATGTCGATTTAGGTGAATCATCGATGGATGAATATACTGATGCTTTAGAATTTGAAAATTCCTTCAAAATTGCTGTGTATGATCCTCCACCGAGTTTGTTTGGTGGATATGTAGCCTTTCAAAAAGTCTGAGTGTGGACTTTACCAGTTTCTGATCGTGAGCAATGATGCTTCAAGAGAACACTTTATTTGACCCTTCAATTGTCAGAAATGACGACCTGGCTTCAATTGATGAACTTTTTCACCGCAGTGTGGAGCTGAGAAGCACAAAGAAATTTATAGACTTCATCCAATTCACCAGCCGCCTCAGACATTACTCCCTCTTCAATAATGCCCTGGTCTATATGCAAAACCCCCAGGTCACCTTTTATGCAACTGAAATTCAATATTCTATTTAAAGCCGTAACTAATGCAATTATATAACAAAGGGGAAAACGATGATACCATGGGCGAGTAATCCTTTATTATACGGATGGCCATATCAATCCGGACTGTCCTTCCTGACTCATCAATTGTGGTTGCGGTCAGTGATAAACTATGATTTATTGATTCATGAAAACAACTTTCCTACACCAAATCCATTTCCCGTCGGTTCGCAAATATCAATTTCAGCCCGGGACCTGCTGATTTCCTCTGGAATATTAACCACACCAACGCAGGCAACAGCAACACTTAGGACTTGGGGTTTTTTTATTGATCACATTGAATCCTTTCGGCCTTCACCAGGATTTCTGAGGATTGTAGATAGTGTTGAAAACTGGGACTCAAGGCTAAAGGGTTTATTTGCCGAGCGTATTGGTGTTGGGTTGACAGGGTATCTACTCTGGAGATATTATGATATCCTACATATTACAGATGCAGGGAATCATATAGGTCGAATGAACTTTCAATCGAATCACCCCTTCCATGGAATGGCTTTGGCCTACTCGGGCGCTGGAGCATACAAACCTGACTTTTTTTGTTTGACAAATTCAGGCGAGTCTGTCATAGCCGAATCGAAAGGTACAATCGGTCCACCTGGAAATTTAACCACTGCGTTGACAGACGGAAAACAACAAGTAAACTCGGTCCATCCGCTTGGAGTACCACTTAGGAATAACGTTAATAGGCTAGTTTTTGGGACAAACTTAAGACTTGAGGGGGATACAGTCCGATCTGGGAAAGACTCAGGTGTAACTATCAATGATCCAAATGAAAATAATCAACCAGTTGAAATTAGACTAGATCTAACTCAAATGATAATAGATGGGTATTCAAAAATCTTCAATTACGTCGGTCGCTGGGATCTTAGTATTGAATTGGCTGAAAGAAGAATCTCAGACTGGGTAAATGACATCCACGAGAAGGATATATTCACATACAAAAATGTAAATTATGCTGAGATCACAAGGGTTCCCTCAGGTAGAGTTGGACTTCGCTTAGATATCTTCAAATTATTATTGAGCAGTAATAAATCTGAATCGATTAACCAAATCGGAGAATTGCTAGAGGACACTGAGAGTCAAAAGTTTACCTCTGAGGAATCAAGACTTATACTTCCATGTGGAGTAATATTTGAGTTTGACCGTAAGGGGAATCGAAACAAAATCTATCATTTGGATGTATAATGTTAAGAACCGTACAACTTGTTAAGCATGGACCCGAGCTCCCTCTTGAGGTATTCCAAGCACAAGAGGACGGAAACCTTATCCTATTTTGCGGTGCTGGAGTTTCAAAGCCTGCAGGACTTCCACTATTTCCGGAATTAGTAGACAAAGTATTTGATGAGCTACATGACGAGAAGGCTCCTAATGAGGCAAGTGCTTTTTCTCGCCATGAGTATGATAGAGTTCTCCACCTATTAGAACTTAGGTACCAGGATCAAGATCAGGGGCGTGTTCGATCTGCAGTTAGAGATATACTCGATCTGAGCGACGCAAAGATGTTGGCAACACATAAGTGGTTGTTGCAGCTAGCCAAGACCAAAACTGGACATACTAGAATTGTAACCACCAATTTCGATCGTGGATTTGCGCTGGCAAAACAAGATTCAGTAGAAATTGATGCAGCACCCAAACTACCAATCCCAAGGAAGGAAAAATGGAATAGCATCGTTCACCTTCATGGATTGCTAAGACCTGAAAATACCCATGACAAAGACTTAGTACTTACAAGTGCTGATTTTGGCGCCGCTTATTTGATGGATAGATGGGCTAGCCGTTTTGTAAGTGAATTGTTCCGGAATTTCACAATTCTCTTTATTGGCTATGGAGTTAATGATCCTGTTATTAGGTACATGATGGATGCTTATTCTGCGGAGAAGAAGTACTATAATAGGGAGCTTGGTGCCTATGTTTTAACTGAGTATGACGAATCAATCCCGGAAGATGATTGGGAATCTAAAGGGTTAACTCCAATATATTATGAATCTACTCCATCTCACAGATATCTCCATTTAACGTTAAAAGCATGGGCTGAGATACATAGTAGTGGTCTTCAAGGAAAAGAAAAAATTGTCCGGAGTTACGCAACATATCCACCCGCCCATCGAGGGTCTGAAACTGTCGGTCAAGTCTCATGGGCACTCCAGGAAAAATCTGGTCATATAGCAAATGTATTTGCAACAAATGACCCATTACCCCCGATAGAGTGGTTACCACTCCTTAGTAGTGAAGGTTTCCTTTCTGGATTAACTGGTGGAGAAGAGGAAAATGTCGGGATTCCAATCGTTGATAATGGTCATCTAACTAGTTGCCCAAATCCACTTTCAAGAATAACCGAGCAGTTATCCCATTGGCTAACTAGGCACCTTGAGCGGGTGGAAGTAGTAGATTTTGCGATTGAAAAAGGATTGTGCTTACATCCAAGATTTAAAGAACAGATAAGACGGGCCATTCGCAACAGGGAGATAGAGGAACCTTACAGAACGATTTGGAAGTACCTGAGTAGTCCAGTGTACAAGTGTACATGCGACAATTATTTCATGGGTTATCGGTCACTCAAACCGTCAACTGGGGATGAGCGTTGGGATGGCGAGCAGGTTTTATCAGCATTAGAACACCTTGAGCCCGTGATCAAAATTGGCAAATCTTGGCACCGTATAGCAGGAGAATTACTTAGTGATCAGACTGAATCAGATGCAATATCAAAGCTTGTAGATGTGGACTTGGTTTTACGCGGCGGTAATCCAGCACACTACTTTCGAGACTTTGCCCAATGGCCAGTTCAAGTAATTTCTGATCTGGTCGAACAGATGAGTGAATCTTTACATTCTGGTTGGCGATTACTTCAAATGTTCAATGAACTTGATACCCTGAATGACCTGAGCTATATCTCACAACCTTCGATTGAACCACACCCGCAGAACAAGCAGTTTAGAGATTGGTGCTATTTGGTAGAGTATCTAAGAGATGCATGGATAGTGATTAATGAACATCGACCAGACCAGGCAAAGATCCTGCTTGCGAAATGGATGTCTATAGATTTCCCAATATTCAGACGACTTGCATTGTATGCAATGTCACGAACACAGCTGCTTTCGGTGAGGGAAAAAGTCGACTATTTGCTGGACTCGGATGGCTGGTGGTTGTTCTCCATTGAGACAGAGAGAGAGAAGTTTAGACTTTTAGAGAGCTTATCCGATCAGGTACCTAAGTCTCAACTAGAAAGATTGGTGAGAATGATATTAAATGGGCCACCAAGAAAAATGTTTATTACCGATCTAGATGAGGATGAGTGGGCTGAAATACAGGATCATTCAACTTGGCTCTTACTTGAAAAAATGGCAGATATGGAGTACACGCTGCCCTCTAATGGAAGTCTTAAACTAAAAAAGCTTAGCACAAAATACCCCAATTGGAAGCTAGCAGAAGGCGATCGGGATGAATTCCCGTCCTGGACCAGCTCTGGAGTAGGATACCCGAGCGACTTCTCAGCCGATATGCTACGGGATCTATCGGAAATTGAAATTATTGAGATACTGAAGAAAACTGAACATAATAGGCGAGGTATGCTAGCTGCTTGGCGTTCACTTGCCAGGCTTGATCGGCGGAAGAGCTTTAAGGTCTTAGATAAAATAAAAATCTCAGGTGAGGACTGGAACATAGAGGCATGGGACTATGCTTTAGGTGGACTCAGTTCTGAGAAAATTCCAAAATATTTTGTCGGTAAATTGAGTGTGATGTTGAATAGTGCCGAAACAAACTCAATTAGGCGTTTGGCTTCGAGCCTTGCTTGGTTTGTAGGCGATATTTCAAAAAAGCATATATTGGAACCCAAATCGGATTTGCTAAAAATTTGGGATACTATTGTTCAACATACAGGAGAGCAATTTGACGATGCTGTCGATGACTATGTCAGCAAGGCTCTTAATCATGCCCAGGGCAGGCTTACAGAGGCATTATTACAATCTGTTTGGCGCCATCTAGAAAAGGGTGAGGATAATATCCCGGCGTGGTTGCTTAGTAGAATAACGATGCTGGCCACAAGGGATGAATTTTATCTGGCTCGTGTAATTCTGGCGTCAAGAATGTACGATTTGTTTAGGCTCGAGAGGGAATGGACAGAAACCTACTTAATACCTAGATTATCAGTATCGAATTTTGCAGAAAGCGGTGCTTTGTGGGAAGGTTATCTATGGACAGCAAGGATAAACCCAGATTTCCTTGATGAGTTAAGGCCGTATTATCTTGAAATATTATCGCACAAATATATCATTACTAAGAGAGCCAATAGAGTCTTTGAGCTATTTAGCATAATTTGTATCGAATTGCCTAATGCCTTCACCTCTAGTGAGAAAAGGACTGTTTTAAAATCTGCTGGGAACGAGGGAATTGCAACTATAGCAAGAGTTTTGAATCAACAGATTCAGGATGTTCCCGGAAAACCAGATACACTTTGGAAAGATCGGGTCGCCCCATTTATTCGTGAACATTGGCCCAAGGATGCAGCTGTCAGGAGCGAAAGGATTACGATCAATTTTGTGTCAATGGTGCTAGCCTTAGACAAGGAATTCTCTTCGGCAGTTTCTCTTATTACTGGATACTTAGTTCCAGTTAAGTTCATTGGACATATTGCTCCAAGAAGTAATGACTGGCCTCAGGCAGACAATAATCCTAAGTACTTACTTAAATTACTTAGAAAAATAATTGGTCCAGGAACTACAGTTGCATGGGAAAAAATTCGTGAAATTTTGAATAGAATTGAAGCACATAATTTCTCTCTTGCTAGTTCATCAGACTATGTATTTATCGATAATTGGCTTCGCGAAAATAATATTCAGTGATATTATCTATGGCCACTCTAGAAAAAAAACATGAGAATACTATATCAGCATCCGTCTCGGCATGGGGAAGGAAAAGACTATACTCACCCAGACCAATAATCGCAGTGAAGCCGAACGATGTATGAAACTCATCCAAGACCAGGAGATTCTATTCAATTGCATTTGGATACATGCTGAGGGTAAGATGCTACTCATATATGACCACGTAGTTTAACCCAATGATTAACTAATCTGCGAATAAGATAATCTATTCACTTTAAGTACCCCATCCCAGCCAGTGAATAACATCCTAT
Organism: Fidelibacterota bacterium; assembly: GCA_013202495.1. Taxonomy (GTDB): domain Bacteria; phylum Fidelibacterota; class UBA8477; order UBA8477; family JABMPR01; genus JABMPR01. The sequence continues at coordinate 5,978 of JABMQQ010000088.1, forward strand.
AAAGCAATATCGAAAAAAAACTGTGTCAAAATAGTGTCAAAGAATATGGCATGTGGTGGCG
>JABMQQ010000007.1 GCA_013202495.1 Fidelibacterota bacterium
AATCTTGGCTCAGATATTCCCCAAATGGACGAATAAAGCCCCGTTGTATACCGCTGTTGGTGCTGGCTTGACCCTGGTAGTTGTTGTGGGTCTGGTTTGGTACTTTGCTTCCCCCTGGTACACTGATGTTGGCTACCGTCCAGCGCAGCCCGTCCCCTACAGCCATAAAGTGCATGTTAGGGACCTTGGCTTGGATTGTCGATTCTGTCATACCGGCGTGGAGACCTCTCCAGTCGCTGGTTTACCTCCGACAAAAACCTGTATGAATTGTCATAATATGGTCAAAGCCGATAGCGATAAACTGGCGCTTGTCCGCGAAAGCTTCAAAAATGGTACACCCCTGGAATGGGTTCGAGTTCACAAGTCTCCGGACTACGTTTACTTTGATCACTCCGCCCATATCACGGTAGGGGTGGGTTGTGCCAGTTGTCATGGCAATGTTGCTGAAATGGATGTGGTCGCCCAGCATAAACCCTTGAGTATGGGGTGGTGTTTAGATTGTCATCGCAACCCCGATGATCACATACGCCCTGCCAGCGAAATCACCAACATGACCTGGACGCCACCAGCAAACCAGGCTGAATTTGCCGCCAAACAGAAAGAGCTCTTGGATATCAAAGCTCCAATCACTGATTGTACAGGATGTCATAGATGAGTAATGCAATAAATCCCAGTGCACAGGGTAAGACCTACTGGCGCAGTCTGGATCATCTCGCTGAAACTCCAGAATTCAAGGAGTTGGTTGAGAAAGAGTTTCCAGAAGGTGCTGATGAGCTAAAAAATCCTGTTTCACGAAGAAAATTTTTAAGCTTGATGGGTGCATCCATGGCGTTGGCAGGTTTAACCAGCTGCCGCCGACCCGTCGAAAAGATCATCCCTTATGTAATCAAGCCAGAGGAAATCATTCCTGGTAAGCCACAGTATTATGCCACCAATATGCCTTTTGGAACTGAATCCTTTGGTTTGTTGGTTGAAAGCCACGAGGGTCGCCCCACCAAGATAGAGGGCAATAAAAACCATCCCGCTTCTGGTGGATCCTCCAATGTCTTTATGCAGGCTGAAATGCTCAACCTCTATGATCCAGACCGCTCTCAGATGGTTCTGAATCAGGGCAAGAACTCCAGTTGGAATACCTACCGGGCAGCCTGGGGAAAATTGGCTGAAGCATATGCCGAAAACGGTGGTGAGGGATTGGCCATCCTCTCTGAAAGTTTTGCCTCTCCTACCATGATGCGTCTCAGTGAAGCCTTTATGAAGAAATTCCCCCAGGCACAGTGGGTGACTTATGATAGTGTCAGCGATGAGAATATTTTTGCTGGCGTTCAAGCTGCCACGGGAAAACTGGCTCAACCCAGATATAATTTTAAAGAAGCCAATGTCGTTCTGTCTCTGGATTCAGATTTTCTGCAAATGGACAGTAATGATATTCCCAATGCCCGTGATTTTGCCTCCCGACGCAAAGTGCGCTCTGAAAAAGACAGCATGAACCGTCTCTACGTCGTTGAGGGTACCTATACCATCACTGGCGGAATGGCAGATCATCGTCTGAGAGTACAAAACGGACAGATCGGTATGTTTGCAGCAGCCCTGGCCCACGAGCTCAGTGCTCAGGGTCTCGACATTAGTGCACCCCGTGTCAATGCAGCTTTTGACAAAAAGTGGATTACCGCTCTAGCCAAAGACCTGATACACAATAAAGGTAATTCCCTGGTCGTGGGTGGCCGTCGTCAACCCGCTGAGGTGCACACCTTGATTGCTCTCATGAATGAAGTATTAAGCAATACCAATAAAACGGTAAGTTATACTGCCAATCCTGACATGCAGGTTTCCAACCTGAACGCTTTCACTGAGCTCAACAAAGCTATGAATGAAGGCAAAGTTGAGTCGCTGATTATTCTCGGTGGTAATCCGGTCTATCAAGCCCCAGCCGATGTTGATTTTGCAGCCAGCCTCAAGAAGGTCAATTATTCAGTTCATCTGTCTTCACATGTGGATGAAACATCAGCCTATACGACCTGGCATATTCCAGAAGCGCACTTCCTGGAAAGCTGGGGAGATGTCTCTGGTTATGGTGGTGCTGGAATCATTCAACCGCTGATTGCCCCACTGTTTGACGGCAAAAGCAATATCGACGTTCTGGCTGACCTGGTCTCTGATGAAGAGGTCTGGGCCTATGGTGTGGTTCAGGAAACCTGGACAGGTATTCTTGGTGCAGCGGGTTTTGAGAAAGCCTGGCGCAAGGTCGTCCATGATGGTTTTCTTGCATCTACCCGGGAAACGCCAGTATCCATGAATAAATCTCGCGCTCAAGGTGTTGTTTCCATGAGTCGCTATTATTCACCCACTGCTTCCGGAAATGATATGGAAGTCATTTTTACCGCCTCCTTCTCCAATTTTGATGGTCGTTATGCCAACAATGGCTGGATGCAGGAACTACCCGATCCCGTAACCAAGGTTACCTGGGACAACGTGGCGCTGATCTCAGCCAACACTGCCAAAAAGCTTGGCGTGAAAAATGAAGATCGCCTGAAAGTTTCAACCAATGGTTCTAATGTGGTGTTGCCAGTCTGGGTACAACCCGGTATGGCCGATAACACATTGGCTCTTGAGCTGGGTTATGGTCGTGAGACAGGACGTGTTTCCACCGGAGTGGGCGCCAATGTAGGTGTCTTACGTTATGCCTCCGGTATGAGTATCGCCTCGGGCTTTACTGCTGAAAAGGCTTTCGGAACCCATACTCTGGCCTGTGTCCAGGACCATCATGGTTTTGACGAAGAAAAACTGGCTGCTGATGCTATCCAGGAGCGTCTACCTACTATTGTTCGAGAAAGCACCCTGTCTGATTATCAGAAAGATCCTGAGTTCGCCATGGCTTTCGCCGAAAAGAATGAACTCAAGGGTATGTGGAAAGAGCATGACTATTCAGAAGGAAACCAGTGGGGCATGTCCATTGATCTGACCAGCTGTACGGGTTGTAGCGCCTGTACCATTGCCTGCCAGAGCGAAAATAACATTCCCATTATTGGCAAGGATGAAGTCAGCAACGGTCGCGATATGAGCTGGATTCGCCTGGATCGTTATTATACCGGTGATGTTGAGGATCCAGAAATGGTTTTCCAACCCATCGCCTGTCAGCATTGTGAAATGGCTCCTTGTGAAGGAGTTTGTCCAGTGGCGGCTACCACGCATAGCGAAGAAGGTCTCAATGAAATGGCCTATAACAGATGTATTGGTACCCGCTACTGCGCCAACAACTGCCCCTATAAAGTGCGACGCTTTAATTTCTTCAACTATACCAAGGATATGCCAGAGATCGTAGAGATGGCCATGAATCCTGACGTATCGGTTCGTTTCCGCGGTGTTATGGAGAAATGTACATTTTGTGTTCAGCGTATTAATGTCGCCAAGATCGAAGTCAAAAACGAAGGTCGCGATTTAGAAGATGGCGATATCGTGGTTGCATGTCAACAAGCCTGTCCCACGGATGCCATTGCCTTTGGAAATATCAATGATCCCAATAGTGAAGTATCCAAAATCAAGGCGCAGAATCGAGATTATGCCCTACTGGGTGAGTTAAATCTGCAACCTCGAACCAGTTATGGTGCCAAGCTGCGCAATCCGAATCCAGATCTAGAATCTGAACATCATGCAGCTGAGCATACGGCTTAGGTATTGAACCAATGAAATTATATGGAACTCTAAAGTGAGTATATTAAACAAACATCCCCAAAGAGATTCCGCTGCCACTGAAGCAATAGGGGGCGAGGAACTGCTGGTTACCGGCGGTCATTCCTTTAGCACCCTGACGGATAAAGTCAGTGGTATCGTCGAAACAAAAACTCCACCCAAATGGTATCTGTTGTTTGCCATGGCCGTATCCGGCCTGATGGTTCTATTGGGAGCTATTGGCTGGTTGGTCTGGGAAGGCACAGGTGTTTGGGGCCTTAACAACCCTGTTGGATGGGGCTGGGCTATTGTAAACTTTGTGTTTTGGGTGGGCATTGGCCATGCCGGAACCTTGATTTCGGCCATTTTGTTTCTATTGAGACAGCAATGGAGGACAGCCATTAACCGCTTTGCTGAGGCCATGACCATTTTTGCTGTGATTACAGCCCTGGTTTTTCCTGGTATTCACGTCGGAAGAATCTGGTTGGCTTATTACATGTTCCCCGTTCCCAATCAGATGTTGATCTGGCCCAACTTCAGAAGTCCGCTGCTCTGGGATATCTTCGCCGTTGGAACCTACTTCACCGTTTCGACCCTCTTTTGGTATGTGGGTCTCATTCCAGATCTGGCAACCTTGAGAGACCGTGCCACGAAAGTGCGCAAAAAGGTTTTGGGTTTCTTCGCCATGGGATGGAGAGGCGGCAACCGTCAATGGCAGCATTATGAAAAGGCCTATCTCATGCTGGCTGGACTGGCAACACCCCTGGTATTATCGGTTCACTCCGTTGTGGCAACAGACTTTGCAACCAGTATGGTGCCGGGATGGCATACCACCATCTTCCCACCCTACTTTGTCGCAGGAGCTGTGTTCTCCGGTTTTGGTATGGTGATGACCCTGGCCATTATTGCCAGAAAAATTTATGGTCTGGAAGACATTATCACCGTTAACCATCTTGAGAAAATGAACAAGATCATCCTGGTGACAGGCTCCATGGTGGGCTATGCCTATATGACAGAATTTTTCATAGCCTGGTATTCAGGCAATGAATTCGAATTCTTTGCCTTTATCAATAGAGCCCTTGGCCCCTATGCCTGGGCCTATTGGATTATGTTCTTATGCAATGTGATTACACCCCAAATATTCTGGTTTAAAAAGCTGAGACGGAGCATTCCAGTCATGTTTGTGGCCTCCATCTTTGTGAATATCGGTATGTGGTTTGAGCGTTTTGTGATTACCGTAACCTCATTGTCCCGTGATTATCTCCCTTCAAGTTGGGATTACTATTCACCATCGATCTGGGATATCCTGACCTTTGTGGG
>JABMQQ010000089.1 GCA_013202495.1 Fidelibacterota bacterium
CCACCAGCATCTCCACATTCTTGATGGAATAGGGATTAAAGATGGCACTGGAGCCCATAAAGTGCTGTGGATTATAGATGGTCATCCCATCCATCTGAACCAGGTTTTCACCAGGATCGCTCCCCCGTACATAATACTGGGGCGACATGGGATCTGAGGTGGTCACACTGGGCGAGAACTGGATCAACTTGAAGACATCCTTGTTGAGTTGAGGAATTTCTGTGAGAATCACAGGATCAACCTGCATACTGGAGATATCCATATCCTTGATGATGGTAGTCCGCTTCCCAACCACTTCGATGGCCTTGGTGTCGATGGCATGCGGGCGCAGGGTCACACTTGAAATAAAATGATTCACAGGACCCATATTGACACTCAGTGTAGTGTCCTGGTAAGCAATGTGGGAGAACGTCAGATCAACAGATCCTGAGCCAACGTTGCGAAGAATATAGAAGCCCTCCACATTTGTAGCAGCACCTTGCCCAGTAGCTTTGATAAAGACATTTACACCAATAATACTTTCTCCAGATTGCACATCGTGGACAAAGCCGGTGACATCGGAAGCACTGAGCTGGGCATTCAGCGAAAGGATGACCATGAGGATGGTTAGTATTTTAGTTCTCAAGATCATGGTAAGAGTACCCCGATCCTCAGGAATAGACCAATTTCGGTGTCGGGAATGACAGTTGGCAGAATGTTATAGCCAGCATAAACACCGAGCCCACCATAGAGTCCCTTGTGATACACCGGACGATACTCAATACTGGCCTGAGCTGACAAATTTATATAGAAGACATTGTAGTATTCCAGATGAGTAAAATGACCGCGTTCAAAATTATTGAATCCAAAGCGATATGTCCCTGAGAGCTGGGTGATCCACTGGGGCGATAACCGCTGAAACCACTGCTGATCCTTTCCCCCAATTGCTATGGATTCGTGAATATCTGATCGGCGGTAAAACAAACCTGGCGAACCACGCATCCACTTTGATTCATGATCTGGTGGAAAATCCAGCCTGAAGTGAGCATTAATGCCAAATCCGTCCTCAAAATAAATGAATTCTGACCAGGTCATGAGTTGACGGCGAAAAAGATGTGGATAAAATTCTGAATTGAAATTCCTTTCAGAAAGCACCCGCGCTTGCTCCCTGGCAAATTCCTGCACAACACGCCCGAGATAAAGAGTGTCTGCCTCTTTCTTCTCACGCTTCACCCGCATTTCCCAGATCCAGTCACTGACGGGTTGATCCAGACTGTCATAAAAAGTGGTATAAGCGCTCAGACAAAGTCCCTTTTGTTTTACGCTGGAATTGTCAGTCCATAATATGAGTTTAGAAAGGTGAAGGGTGCCTGAGAGATCAAGGGAATCCTGAACAAATTGAGCCTGGAAAAGATCTGATAAGGATTGATCCAGAGCGAGATATTGGTCTACAGGAATGTATCTGTATTTCTTGGTCTGGCGAATACCCAGGATGGAGCCGTCAAGTATTCTGGAATCAATTACTGCTATCGAGCTGGAGGATGGATCCAGACTAGAATCCTGGATGACATCAATATTCAGGGTATCCGAAATAAAGGTTTCAATGCTGGGAATTTTAAACTTCTGTGCCCAAGCCTGATTCAGTGAAATGATGACGACCAATAAGCAATATAGCAGATGCTTATAGTTCAAAGATTTGTTTAGCGGGACTAGGGGATGAAGCAATAAATATGACGTCATAATTGGTTTGATTTAGTCTAAAAAGGATCCACTATAATTTTCATAAATGTAACTATTCAAACGGATATACAAAATCCCAATCTTTTCGCATTTCATCAATTACCTTCATGATACTAATGGATTCATGTAAGGGGATTATCCTGCTCTCAGTTTCACCAGCTCGAATGCAGCGAGTTACTTCCTCAACCTGATAAATAAATCTGTTGACATGATTATTGCCAGGAATGTAAACACTTTCCTCAACCTTATTTGTACCCTCATGGATGTTTATTGTAAATCCTGGTCCAGCTGAAAATTCGGGAAATTCTATGTATCCCCTCGTTCCATAGAGAATTGCTTCACTCCTCATTTTTAAGTTATAACTCGTACAAATATTAACTAGGCAACCAGATGGAAAACGAAACATATAATCAGCTATTTCATCTACACCAGTATCACTGAATCGACTCATGGATTTAATATCAGTAGGAATTTCTCCAAGCAAGTAGCAAACGAAGGATATGGCGTAAATACCCATATCCAATGTGACACCTCCGGCCAATGAAAGTGTTTTTAGTCTCTCTTCATATACCGGTCCCACTATGCTTCCATAAGATATATTGATTTGCTTAACTTCGCCGATATCGCCGTTTACGACTCGCTCCTTTAACTTTAGGACGCTTGGTATAAATCGTATCCACATGGCTTCCATTAGAAATAGATTTTTTTCTCCAGCTATTCGGACCAGCTCTCTCGCTTCGTCAGCATTTACTGTGAAAGGTTTTTCTATCAATACATGTTTCCCATGCTCTAGAGCATATTTTGCGTTCTTGAAATGGAAATTATGTATAGTCGCTACATAAATTATGTCTATTTCGCTGTCGTTAACAATCTCTTGATAACTATAAGCATTTTTGACACCAAATTTTTCTGCAAATGCTTTTGCCTTGGATTGTGTTTTTGATGCTACTGCGCTGAGTTGGTTATTTGGACTTTCTATGAGAGCATTAGCCATATTGCTGGCTACAATTCCTGGCCCCATGATTCCCCATTTAAGCCTTTTTGTACTCTCCATATTTTGTATCCAATGTGTATAATGTATTTACGTTTGAATTCAATAACTCAAGCTACGTTGAGCCTCTCACTCAAAATGTGATAATCTTTCATTTAAAAGATCAGTTTCCATTAAAACTGAATGCCCTTAGCTCGATGGTGATTCAAGTCTATTTGTGAAGTTTATCTCCAACTGTCTCAATCAACAATGTCGTATCATCAGACATAATCCCCTTGATCATGGGATCTCGGGCAAAGATCTTCATTTTCTCTCCATCATTCACGACCCAGACGTGCATGGGTATTTTTTTAACCCGGGACCAGAACTTGACACCCCAATTCACGTTTTCCTCAAAGGGATGAAAAAGATCGGGGTGGGAAAGGTGGACTCCCATGGGATGTCTCAGAGATAAAATGCTTGGATTAAACCAGAGTAAAGCCGTAAAGATCCTGGGATCAGACATCTTGACCCGCCAGATATTTAGAGGATTGAAGGATGAGAGGATAACTCTGTCACGCATCTTGTTCTCATGTATAAACCTGATCAATTCTAACTCAGTACGTTGCTCTGAAAAGAATGAAAAGTTCTTGATCTCAAAATTAAAGATTGTGGAATCTGGCAGGGCATCAACAACCTCTTGAAGCAAGGGGATGCGTTCCTCTCTCCCCTCCCACTCGATGGCTGCATTCAGGATCTTCAATTCAGCCAGTGTATGCTCTGCGACTCGACCAGTTCCATTGCTGGTTCTTTCCAACGTGTCATCATGAAAAACAACCAAATGACCATCTCTGGTCCGGTGAACATCAAGCTCAATGGCATTACACCCATCTGCAATAGCTCTCTGAAATGATACAGTGGTATTCTCTGGTTCGTGTGTAGGCGATCCACGGTGACCAAATAGCAAGTATGGATGCTTCTTATACAGAACTGATGTGTCCAGAGGTTTCCAGATAAAGAAATGGTAAAGCAAAAGGGTCAGAACCAGGAATGAGAGCAAATAGATGATCATGAGGGCAAAATACTGTGGATTTTATACATCACAAGATCAGGAATCAGGTGAGGAGTGGTTTATTCCAGGCGGGGATTCGAATCCCCGCCTTGATATCAACCTGTACTATGGTACCATCAATAATTTTTTATAACCTGCATTTCTGATCGTTTCCTCATTGATAGGAAACACCCTGTACTGACCATTATTAAACATCTCAGCCTGATCGGCATAATGGGGCGAGCGTGGGTTGCCAGATTGCCCAGTAGGTAAGACGCTGAGAGCACCTTTATCAAAATCCGCAAAATCATAGATATGACGAACTGATGGTCCCAGAACGACATCATATGGTTTATACATACGATATTCCATGTTGTTGACGGTGGTACCGGATCCGGCTGCAGGGAAAGGACCAACATTCAAGTTCAACATCCAATCCAGAACTTTTACCTGAGCCAGGGGATGTTTGTGAGTAAGCGTGTGCATCTCAGACCAATTCCAATCCTCAGTATTCGGACCAAAACGCTCCTCTAGATGTGCCACAGCTTCTTCAACGGATCGTTCCAGAATATCTGTGGGATTCTCAGCAATATTCTCAGTTGATACATCATCGAACCAGGCTGAAGTGGGAATTTCCTCCAGGAGATAAATGGCATTGCGGATGGCAATATTGGCCAACTTAAAGAACCCATCCTTAAACTCAGGTCCAATCAGGTCCATTTCGTCACCATAGAGATTGTAGGCGAATTTCACCCAGAGCACATTAAAGACGGCAGCCTGCAATGAATTTTTGTCCATGATATAATCCCAGTTTTTCAGTGCATCAACAGCCGCAGTGGCATTGGGATTACTGAATTTGCTTTCACTGAGCAGATCTAAAAACAGCGGGGTCAAATCCCTGGCGTGGTCAGACAGGAAATCATTCTGAATATCCTGCATATCCTGGACATTGTACTTTTTGTCGACGACCCTCAGCATCTCATTGATACGATTTGCACGGGCAGGTGGCTCCCAGTAAGCACTGATGTAGTATGGAAATTCATCACCAATGGTTTTATTGTTGGCTGTGGCGATATAGCCCTGATCAGGATTGTACTGATAAGGCATTTCCTCAAAAGGTACGAATCCCTGCCAATCCCATTTGGGATCATCCCCAGGGAGAGGAACCAGGCCAGTTCCAGATGCTCTCAGAGGGAGTGCTACTGCAGGTCTCCAGCCAATATTACCTTCCAGATCAGCATAAATCATATTTTGACCCGGAATCCAGAATTTTTCCACAGCATTTGAGAATTCGTCCCAGTTGCTGGCAGTATTCAGGCCTATAAAAGCATCGACCTCATTAGTCAAATAATTCCCCACCCAGGACATGGATACCGGCGCTGACTCATTGACCTTTAATACAGCATGGACATCATTAATAATGGGTCCATGGCGGGTTTCCCTGACGATATGAACCACAGGCTCTTCCCCTTTTACATTGATGATCTCTTCGTGAATGACCATGTCTCGCCATTCACCATCATAAAAATATTGATCGGGATGTGCATCATCTGTGACCTCAACATAGAAGTCTGTGTCATCCACCATGACATTGGTAAAACCCCAGGCATAGTGCTGATTCTGCCCTAGAATAACAACAGGAACTCCGGCCAGGGTGACACCCGCTACATCAAAGCGTCCACCAACCAGATGCATTTCAAACCAAACGGGAGGCTGAGAATAGGCAAGATGGGGATCGTTAGCCAGGATGGGTTGGCCACTCTCTGTCATATCCCCACCCAGAACCCAGCTATTACTTCCGATATGCGATCCCATGGCTCCGGTAATTTCTCGGATTCTTTTTTCACTGCGGAACATGGATTCGGCAATGGTACTAAAATTTTTGGGTGTTTGAGGAACAATGTAGGGCTTGGTATCTGGATATACAGGATAGAGCTCTCGTGCTAGTTCATCCCCCAGTTTGTCAAGGACTCCACCAAATATGACTTCCGGCATCCAGGCCAGACAGAGATCATGTCCCATGAGTCGGGCGTATCCAATGACGTGTTCCAGGGTCCAGCGGATGGGTTTGTGTCCTGCAATCTTGAATTCTACGGGAAGATCATCCTCATGATTATCAATGTAGGCATTGATCCCTTCAAGGCCTCTTTCAAGAATATTGCGTGTCTCTGCAGACATGTTATTGATACTATTTTTGGCAATGCGATGAAAACCCCAGACCCGCAGATACTTATCATCATCGATGAGATCAGGGCCAAAAGCTTCGGATAGACGACCTTCCACAGCTCTGGCAATGACATCCATTTTATAGAGTCTTTCAGAAGCCTGGATATATCCGGCTGCAAAGAAGAGGTCTTCTTCGTTTTCAGCGTAGACGTGGGGCACGCCATACTCGTCGGTATAAACCGTGACAGGAGCAGACAGTTGAGGTAGGTTCAATTCACCCTCGTGGACAGCCAGGGGTCCCCTCAAATATGAAAATTTTAACCACGCAAATACAACGAGCACCAATACCACAATGATAACCAGTGCTATCCATAGCTTTTTCATGTCCCGATCTCCTGAATTTGTTATGCTGGAAATCTACCTTTTGCAGAAGGATTATCCATTACAAAACAATTTGGGATTTTGAGAATGAAATTTGGAACTTGGGACTTGAAACTTGAAAGTAGAAAGTAGAAAGTAGAAAGTAGAAAGTAGAAGCTGGGG
>JABMQQ010000090.1 GCA_013202495.1 Fidelibacterota bacterium
ATGAGTCCGGCGCTCTAACCAATTGAGCTATGGGCCCTTCATGAATTAAGAATTAAAAATTATGAATTTTAAATTTTTAATCCCCTGTCAAACTATCGAAACCGACCCTTCAAGCGCTCTAACCAATTTCCTGTCCCGCCGAAGCTGAAGGCGTAGGCAGACCTGTGCCGCCATAGCTCATGTAGCGACGGCGCAAGCTACTTGCCCATCAAAACCAGAGGCTTAGATGGGTGGGCCCTATTTTTATTGGGAAATGCGAAATCATTACTGACGATCTTCCCAAAAAGCTCGATAAAATAGTCGGGGGGTTCACCACTTGCAAAGAGATTGTAATTGGAGAATTCACACAACCTCCCAAAATACAAAGAGTCCCTTGTTCTGTCGAATAAGGGACTCCTCGCTGTCATTTTTCCGATGATATCTTACGCTAAAACTAAAAGCGTGTCAAGCCTATGAAGTATATATTTTTAACTATTTTACAAGAGTTATGCAATTGAATATATTAATGTTAAGACCGGATAGTATTATAAATCTGACAGGCTTGGATCATCGATTTTTCCACCCCTACCCGTTTCATCTGTTGAGGCGTGGACTAAATCACATAAATAGTGGAGCTGAACAATGAAAATAGCGAGTGGAAAAGCTGCAACGATCCGACTACATCGGTGTGGGATTGGGTTTGATGTCCCTTTGCTCTAGTTGGAGCTCGACTTTCCTCCTGAAATACTCCTGAGAATCTTCCCCCCTGGCATCTGCATCACGCATGAGCTGTTTTAACTCATCCATTTCCCGTTGAATTGCCCACCACCGAACCGTCTTAATACACTGATGTGCATGGCTGATACTTTCCAGATCTGGTCTCGCCTCGTTGATCAAACGGGCAATAAATCGTCGAATCTCAGCTGATTCGATTTCATCTAACAATCTGCTATGGTTGATGGGTAACTCTTTACGTAGACGGCCATGGAGCATCTGGAATATTTCCACATAATGGTAGGCTTTGATATCTTCATCACCGATAGTTGAAGTCAACCAGTTCAGCAGACTTTCATCCTGGCTCAGATGCAAGCGCAACAGCTCAAATTCTGCTTTCTCAGCACCTGATTCTGGCCGGCGTAACATATTCGATTGGGCTTGTTGTGGTGCAGGAGGTGCATCAGGTGTATAATCACTACGACGAACCCTTTTTGATTGACGTTTAAGCAATCCCATAACCGCTTCTTCGGGAACATGCATTTCATCTGCCAACTGACCAGCCAACATACCCCTGAGAATTTCATTCTGCATGAGAGCCAGTTCTGATACCATCCCTTCCAGAAAGGCAGTACGCTTCACAGGAGAATCCATTTGATCCTGATTGGCTCTGAGTACAAAAGTCATGAAATCCAGTGCTGAGCCAATGAGTTTTTGAAATGCTTTGGCGTCCTTCGCATCGAAAAAGCTATCTGGGTCTTCCCCATTAGGTATCTGGATAATGCGTACATCAAGCCCCTTGTCCAGAAGTGTGAGACCGGCTTTTTGTGCTGCCTTCTGGCCAGCAGCATCTCCATCATAACAGACCAATACTTTATCTGCGAAACGTTTCACCAGACCAGCCTGCTCTGGAGTAAAAGCAGTTCCAGTTCCAGCCACAACATTCTGGAATCCTTCCTGATACAGACGAATGAGATCCATATAGCCTTCAACCAGGATGGCTGTGCGTGAGCTTCTGATTTCATCGCGACTCTGATTTAATCCAAATAGAGTTCGACCCTTATGATAAATCGGTGTCTCGGGACTGTTCATGTATTTGGCGCCATCAGCCTCACCAAAAATTCTGCCACCAAATGCCTGGACTTTACTATTGATATCCATGATGGGAAACATGATCCGATTGCGGAAGCGGTCATAGTATCCACCGCCATTCTTAGGCATGAGCAGACCACTACGTGTGAGGACATCCTGGGACAATCCCAGCTTCATCACCTCCAGAGTCACCGTGTCCCAACTGTCAGGAGCAAACCCGACTCGGAAGGTTTTCAGAGTTTCTTCGGAAAGACCTCGTTTGAGCAAATAGTCTTTGGCAGATTTAGCACTTGATTCATTTAATTGTCGTTCAAAAACCCTGGCCGCAATTTCATGCATGTTATAAATGGAAGCCCTATCGTCTTTTTTGCGAGGTTCCCCAGGATCAGTCTCGATGTGAATATTGGCTCGATCAGCCAGCAATTTTACTGATGATAAAAAATCGAGTCGTTCATGTTCCATGATGAAGTTGATGACATTACCACCGGCTCCACATCCGAAACAATGATAGATCTGTTTATCAGGACTGACACTGAAGGAAGGGGTCTTTTCATTGTGGAAGGGACAGCGACCAAAAAAGTTACGCCCTGACCGTTTGAGCTGGACGTAATCGGATACCACATCCACCACATCATTGGCTTCCCGGACTTGTTCAATAATATGTTCTGCGATGAGTGCCATGATTTCTGCGATGAAGATAAGACGACGATAAATGAATACTAAGGGAAGTTAGGTTCCCCCTCAGTCAGAACTCAGTTCTGACATCTCCCCCTTGGGGAGAAAAAGCATTTTCAACGATGGTTTTCATCCAAGGCAGATAAAATACTTGAGAGGACTTTTTCTTCGTTTTGAAACACCTCTGCATTTTTGAATCTTAGGATTCGATACCCGTTTGCCACAAGAAGAACCTCTCGACGTTGATCATATTCACGTGCTTTTTGCGTGTTATGAATGGGGCCATCCAGCTCAATAATTAAATTCTCAGAATGGCAAAAAAAATCAACGATATAGTTAAGAATAACATGCTGCCGCCGAATTTTGTACCCACCAAGTTTTTTGCCCCGTAATAGGAACCACAGACGATTTTCAGCAGGTGTTTGCTTCCTACGTAAAGCTATACTTCGTTTAAGTAAGTGATCTGGAATTTTCATAAGTTTTTTATCCCTCCTTCAGGAGGGTCAGTTCGGAGAACTGGGGTGGAGAGGGAGAAAAAGAAAGTCGAATCCTGTATTCCAGGCAGGGAATCGAATCCCAACCTCGAATCGGACTACTTCAACTCAACAAAGGTGATACCTGCCCCACCTTCATCCAGACCACCCAGACGTTTTTTCTTCACCGCAGGATGCTTATCAAGGACTTCATGGACGATCTGTTTTATAACCCCTGTACCCTTGCCGTGGATAATTTGCATAATGGACAAATTACTGAGTACAGCCTGATCAATAAATCGACCTAATTCTTCGATAGCTGCTTCGGCGCGAAATCCTCTTAAATCAAGGCTATAAGTGCTGCCTTGTCGTTCAGAGACATTCACAACTATGGTGGATTGCGACTCAGCAGCTTTTTTCCCAGGTGCCTTCCCCAACCATTCGATGGGGACGCGCATTCGTTTCCCGTCAACTTCCACCAGGGTCTTACCTCGGGTGGGTGTTTCCAGGACCACACCAATTTGGTCCAAACTGAATACGGTTACCTCAAGGCCTTTGGTTACATCATCACTGCTTAACTTTTCCAGTTTGAGGGGTTCTTCAGTTTCCTCAATGACCTTTTCCAGCTCTGCTTCAATCTGATCCAGAGTTCCGCGAACTTCTTTGATATTCTCTTTGCCAGCCTGGGATTCCTTGATCTGCTTGATGACTTGTTCAACCGTCTGTCGCGCATCGGTAATAATCTGACCCGCCTGTCTGGCAGCCTCTCTATCAGCTTTACGCTCGGCTTTCTGGACAGATTCTAGGGCAGTATCCATACGCTTTTGCTTCATTTTTAGATCGCGCTGCAAATCAGTGTTATCCGATTTTAATTCTGATAAGGTGGCTCGTTCAGCTTCCAGGGATCTGAGCAGTTTTTCCATGCTGTCGCGTGCCCAACCGATATACCCACGGGCGGACTTCAGGATGTCATCAGAGAGACCAAGACGTTTGGATATTTCAAAGCCATAACTGCTTCCAGGAACGCCAGCTAAAAATTTATAGGTTGGCTTGAGCCCTTTTTGATCGAATTCCATGGCACCATTCATAACATTTTCAGCTTCGTGGGCGAAAACTTTAAGATCACCTAGATGAGTGGTGGCTACGGTTTTTACACCAGCAGCTCCCAGGGATTCCAGAATCGATCGAGCCAGAGCAGCTCCCTCTGCAGGGTCTGTACCGGTTCCTAGTTCATCCAGAAGAACCAGACTTTGAGATGTGGTCTGATCCAGAATGCTGATGATAGTGCTCAGGTGGGCCGAAAAGGTTGAAAGATCATCCACCAGGGATTGTTGATCACCAATGTCTGTGAAAATTTTATCTACAAAAGGAATAACACTGCCTTCTGCAGCAGGTACTGGGACACCAGCATTAGCCATGAGGGTAAGGAGACCAATGGTTTTGAGTGCCACTGTCTTGCCCCCTGCATTTGGTCCTGTGATAATTAAGGTATTGGTCTGACTATCCATGAAAAGCTCGAGAGGAACTACTTTTCTCTGAAGGGCCAATCTTGGATTGCGGGCTGCCTTCAGTAGAAAGGTTCCATCCTTAGCCAGGGTGGGGATGCTGCAGGCGAAAGTTTTTCCAAACTTGGCCAGGGCAGTGTGGTAATCCAGAAGTTCCAGCATCTTATAATTTATCTGAATGGTGTGATGATGGATATGGAGCCGACCGGTAAGTTCTCTCAGGATACGTTGTACTTCCTGCTGCTCTTCTATTTCAATGGTTTTAATCTGATTGTTTAGTTCAATTATCTCGAAAGGTTCAATAAAGGTGGTTGTCCCGGTATTAGACATATCCTGAATAACCCCTTGAACCTTGTGCTTATACGAACTGATAACGGGCAGAACCAGGCGTCCTGCCTTGATGCCTGCCTGAGAATCGTTTAAGTAACCTGAGCCACCATATTTCTTAACCAGATCAGCCATACGTGTACGGACTGCTCCACCAGATTTTCTGAGCTTGCGCCGGAGCGAGGACAATGTAGACGACGCCTTGTCCAGTACCTCACCATCTGGCCCAACAATTCTGAGGATATCTTTTTCAATATCCAGTAGCGGCGTAATCTTTTCAAAATCCTCATTCCAGATAGCTGCTTCATCAAGTGGATTATTCTGGAAAATATTTTTAAGAACTCGGGATTGTTCCAGGATGTTGTGAACGATCTTCAAGTCTTCAGGATAGAGTGTGCTGCCTTCCAATGCCAGGAGTCTGAGGGTTTCATAGAGGTCATCATATTGTCGAATATAGAAACTGCTATGAAGATCCATGAGGGCTTCAATGCTGGCGACACGGTCATACTGGTTTCTAATCTCAACTGGATTGGTTTTGGGATGGAGTTGTTCAAACTGGTGCGTAACACTTTCGCCAGCGGCTTCATCTGCCAACCATCGACGTACATCATCAAAACCGAGGTGTAAATAACTAGAAATGGTTGAGCCAGAGGAATCCATGGCTCTACTCTTCGAGATCCTGCGCCTCCGCTTCTATCTCTTCGAGAGCCTGCGCCTCTGCTTCTATCTCTTCACGAGCCTGCGCCTCTGCTTCTATCTCTTCGCGGCCCTGCGTCAAGGCTTCTATCTCGTCCAGCATTTTATCCATCTCTGCTTGCCTATTGGTACCAGCATGCTTGACTTTTTCCACCTCTTCCATGATATCCAGGTTTGATATATCATCCACCCCTGCTGACCTCAACACTTGCTCCATGATTCCTTTTTGAGGTCCACCCATGGACTCCATGGCCTGTTTAATGGCTTCACTCTTTGAAGATTCATCGCCAAGCAGACCCTCCAAACCACCTCCTTCACCTCCCAGAGCGGCCTGAAGAAGTGCAGCCTTGTTAGCTTCAGGATCCATCATGGTTTGCATCATTGCCAACTCATCTTCCAGGGATAAGACATAAACAGCCTGTCCGGCAAATATCTCTACAAAGGGATACAATTTTGATTCTTTCTGCCAGGTGCCTTTCATGTCCGTGGGAACCATGGCGAAGGCCCATACAACAGCTGACAACATCAATCCCGCCTTAAGAGCGCCAAAAGTAATACCGCCGATACGGTCAACAGCTCCCAGGTGCATTGATTTCACTATTTTTCTCAGTAAGAATGAGATGAAGGTGATGGAATACATAGTAACCAAAAATACTATCACAAAACCTGCTGGTGTTTTGTAGGCCTCTGGGATACTAATAAGCGGTTCCAGGAAGACAGTTCCATAATGATTGTAGTGCATGGAGGCATATACTGCTGCATAAATACCAACCATTTTCAGGACACCATCTATGAGTCCCTTTTTCAGGCCGCTGATGGCCATGATGACAATAAGTAGTAATCCGATTAAATCAAATCCAGTAGCCATTAACTGAGTATCCCTCTTACGATTTCTTGAAGACGTTTTCCATCAGCCTTACCAGCTGCGGCTTTCATGAGAGGTCCCATAACCTTCCCCATGTCACTCATACTCGCGGCCCCGGTATCTGCCAGGACTTGTTTAACCAGTGTTTCCATTTCAGAATCACCCATCATTTGAGGTAGATATTTCTCCAAAACCTGCAATTCAGCTTTTTCAACTGCTACCAATTCGGGTCTGTCCCCTTTTTCGTATAAAACGATGGCTTCCTTGCGCTGCTTGGCAGCAGTTTGAACCAGCTTGACAAACTCTAATTTTGTAAGGGGTTCTCCCTTTTCGATCTCACGGGATTGAATTCTTGATTTCAGATCGCGGATGGTTTTCAGCGATGTCTGATCTTTGGCTTTCATGGCCGTTTTTAATTGTTCACTGAGTTCTTTATGAAAATCCAATTTATGTACTCCAGTCGTCATATCGAAAATTACCCCTATCTAGGATCCCCACTAGTCCCATCATTTTACTTGGCTTCGCTCCACCCGCCGCCCCTGGCGGGTTTGAGCTACGCCGTGGTTATCCGCTTCAAATTAGAGGGGTCATCGCGCCGTAGCAGTATATTTTTAACACGTTTATGCCCAGGAATAATTCAGCGAAGGCGGATAAAAATAACCCAGAATTTATCACATATGGATAAATATTTATCAGTACAGCACCTTAAAGAATAGAGATGGTTCAGCCGGCTGGATCAGGGGACATCAAAAACATCACGCAAAGCATTGGTGGCATCATTGAGATGTTTTTCTTCAATGATGGCTGAGATAGAACTAATTGAAGTGGATATGGAAAGGATGTTGATGCCTCGAATACCCAGGGCTCTGAAAAATGTAGCGGCCAGACCGCAGCGTTCTTTGAAGTGAGGGCCATAAACTGTTAGCAGACAGACGTGTTCAATCACCTCAACACTTATATCTTCATGCAATTCTGCGATTGAATCTACTGCTTTTTGAAAGGATTCAGATTCATCATGGTGGAGTGTGACTGACAAATTGGCTTTACCAGTGCTATCCATGTTTTCACTGATAAAATTCACAGTCTGGCCATAAAAGCAGAATTCTTCAAGGGCAGAACCACCCCAGTCAGGTTCATCTGGAAGATTGAATATTCTTACAAAGGTTAACTGCTCATCAACGATGATTCCACCGATTGATTCCTTCCTCACAATTCCTCCTCAAACGGCAGTTGAACTGTAAATGTACTTCCCCGACCCTCCTGGCTGTCAACCTGAATATCGCCGCCATGGAGTTCAACCATACGCATCACGATGGCCAGACCTAAGCCCGTGCCCTCTGAGATCAGCTTCCGGGCCGTAGGGGTTCTATAAAATTCTTTGAAGATATTGACCCGCTCTGATGCAGGAATACCCTGTCCATCATCAGATACTTTTACCACATAATTCAAATCAACTTTTTCTAAAGTCACCTGAATATTGCCTGATTCCTGGGTATAACGAATGGCATTGGAGATGAGATTGTTAAATATTTTCCCCAGTGCATTAACATCCCCGAAATAGTCAAAGGATGCATCTGGAGACGCGAAAGTGAGCGTTTGGCCTTTCCGGTCTGAATTGGGTTTCGCATCGGATACCAAACCAACCAGCAATTTGCGGAGGCTCAGACTCTCGAAGTGTTGCTGCTCCTGAAAGTTTCCATAGGTTAGATCTGCCAAATCTTTGAGCATACCAATGGTTTCAGAGGTCCGTCCAATGGCTCGATTCAGCATATTGATCACGCGTGGATCGGCCTTGGTACCTAAGATATCCTCAATGACCATGAGCGTGGATTGGATGGTGGCGATGGGGGCTTTCATTTCATGGCTGGCATAACGAAAAAACGTCGTTTTGGTTTCGTTGATTTCCTGAAGTTTTAGATTCGCAGCTTCAAGTTTGTCTCTCACACGACGATGTCTCTCAGTCACATTCTGGGCGAGATAAGCTGAGACCATCATGGTCACCACAAAAACGAACCAAATCCCCACAACAACTCGGGAATCATTCATTAAATGCAATTCGTTAAAAAAGCAAAGATGCTCCACAAAACTCGACTGTTCTAATAGCAACAGCCCAGAGTACAGGATAACAACCAGTAGAGAATACAGATAGGAGAAACCGCCAGGGAATATGATACTGGCCAGAATAATGTGAAAAACGTAGAAGAAGGATAGTGGGCTTTCTGCACTTCCCGTGAGATAAATCAGCACGGTGAGCAGAAACAAATCCATGACCATTTGTAAATTGAGCAGAATTACCAGATTGGACATCCCGAACTGCTTTTTGGCCGAGGCGTAGGTTAGATACATGAGATTTAGGCTGACCAGAATGAAACCAACAAGGGCCATGGCATTCAGACTGGATGGAGGTCCAAGTTCAATGAACTTTAAAAGAATTACTCCAGAGAAGAGTCCAAGAATGGCATACCAGCGCAGCCGTATAAGCCATTTGTCACGCCGAAGCATGGAGGCAATTGAGAAAGTGGGTGTTTCAGGAAATAGCGTCAA
>JABMQQ010000091.1 GCA_013202495.1 Fidelibacterota bacterium
GGGTTGCATGGAGATCATCCCTTCGACCTCACCGAGCTTTCTGGTCACGCTTAATAACGAAGGGAGAGCGGCATCTTTGCGGAGTTGAATCATCATTGCCTTGTTCTCCTCGTGTGTCTTCACTTTGTCTGGTGATGATTGCTCCGTGTTCGTCTTTTTAGCCATTATGAATTACATCTTCTTCGTTTTTGTCTAAAGCATCCATTTAGTTAAAACATGTAGATCGTTTTACCGTCCTGCGTAGGTTTCCCTTTACCATAGCCGTATTCCTGGAGATACGAAATGAACAATTGCTTGGATTGGGTTGCTCGTTCAAAGTCTCCACGATTCACGAGTGAGACTGCCAAGGCACAACTTCTTGCCTGACAATTAACTGATCTCTTAGGGTTAAATTCAATGTCGGAAAATCCTTTATACATCAAAAGATCATCAATTAGGTCCTTATTCTCTTTCAGGCTGTTTAAATATAGAAAATCATAAAATGCTGTTTGAGGAATCAATCCCCAGAAATCACCTTCAAATTCAAAGCCCTGAAGAGGTCCAGAGTTTTTAGTCCGTGGGTCTTTTTTCGCCTCCAATGGAGATGCCTCATACAATTCAGTAAACGGCCCCCCGTCTAAGAATACTTTGCTTCCCTGAAACGCACATTCAAGTGGAATATATCCTAATTGGCTATGCTCTACTTTAAGCCTGAAAGCACTATAAGCAGCTCCTTTGGGGTCCTCAGATTTTGAGGAAACCTCGAGTAGAGGATAAAAGCCCTCCCTCTTTGCTATTTGATGCAGCGAGTTAATACTCTTTTGCTTCTGAGAAACGGCAAACCCTGGTGACCAGTTAAAATCGAACTCTTTTTCAATTACCAGCCTACGCTCGTTGGTTGTTGGAATAAATATGGGTCTTACTGCCATGATAAATCCTTAAATATTATGGATGTTGGTTATATATTTTAATGGAATAAAATTACAGACAAGGACTTCAGCCTGAAATAAGTGCTTTTCGGTTTCATCTCTCCATGTCCCATTCAAGATAATATCGAATCTGATCTTTTTAAGGTCCTGCAAACCTCCACCCACTTCAGCATAACCTGCCGCTGCATTTACATTTGAAAATTGAGTTCTCTCCCATGTCATTACGGCAGGATCAATTTCCAAAATAACTGGGTCAGGTACTCGCCCTTCCTTTTGTACAACAAACTTCATTGGTTGATCTGGATGGAAACTCAGTCTAACATAATCTTCGAGATGTTTTTGTTGATCCAATTTTCTTGAAAAATCACTACCTCCAGGTGCTGGGATTTTAATACCCAATGCTGCCAGCGATCGCCAACTACGTAATCCTCTATGTCTATTAATTGATGATATATTGGATCGATCTGTAAAATGGTACAATTTAGAGATGCCATGGTTGCTAAATAGATTTGTAATTCTAACAGCATCTTCCTTCAAAACATAGTTTCTTCTCACCACCTCAGGTATGGGATGCTTTTCACCTGTTGTCTTCTGTTTTTGAATCAACCCAATTATGGAATCTATTTGATTTGTTGGGACCGTTACGTAGGGTTTACCATCCTCTTCGTACAATACAACACCAGTTTTGGGGTTAAAATTCATTAAATATTCATTTTCAGTAATAACGGATATTCTATTCCCATTCCATTCAGAAATTTCTTTTGTTTTGACCAACTGAAAGAATTTTAGGGTTTCTGATTGAGGTGATTTAATATGTTTTACTGTAGGGGGTACAACTGGCTGCCCTCTATAGTAATTCTGGTCATCATTCATCGATTTTCGGGGTGTTTTTTGCTCCGTTGCAACCTTGTACGGTGTTTTGGGTTGCGAAATGCCCAATTCTTGTTTTTGACGAACAGGTTTCTGCTTATCACTAACTGTTGTGTTCTCCTCCTCTTTGTGGTTAAGGAATAAGCGTCCAAAGGAAATCCAAAAATTCGGCATGATTAGATTGGGAAGTGTCTGGTTGATAAATTTAGTAGCATTTAATATTCATCAATATTCAAGATGAAATTTAAAGGTATATGTGTCTTCACAAGGACTTCAGCTTGAAATAGTCTTTTCTGAGTTTCGCCGGTCCACCTTCCAACACGGAATAGGTCAAAGGAAATCTTCTGAAAATCCGAGAGCGTTCCTCCAATATTTGCATAATTGGCCGTTGCATTCACGTTGCTAAAAAGAGTGGATTCCCAGAGTATCAGATCTGGATCTATTTTCAGCGTCACAGCATCTGCTATTCGTCCATCTCTCATTGCAATATACCTCATTGGTTGATTAGGATGGAAGCAGAGCCTTACGTAGTCTTGATGGTGTCTTCTTTGATCTAATTGTCTTGAAAGTTGATCTCCACCAGGTCTTGGTGGTGTAACATTCATGCTTTGAAGTTTTCCCCAACTAAAAAGTCCTCCGTGATGTTTAATGTAAGGGATATTTGATCTGTCTGTAAAATGAAATAAATGACTAATTCTATTAGCTTGTAGGATATTCAAGTAAGCTGAAGCGTTAGGTTTTTTACTTCTAACCTCATCACCAATGATAGGTTCTGGTGCATCTGGGAGGAATGGTTCTGGTGCATATGGTATTTCAAGAAATGAATAATCGATAAGATAGTCTTCAAAATTATCAATTTCGGCCGCAGGGTCAAACTCTTGCATCCTGGCGATAGCAGCTTCAACTTCCGCCTCAGGGTCAAACTCTTGCATGGCCCGGATAGCTTCTGCCTCTATTTCCGCCGCAGGGTCAAACTCTTGCATGGCCCGGATAGCTTCTGCCTCTATTTCAGCCTCGGGATCAAATTCATGCATCTTTTCGATAGCTGCTTCAATTTCAGCTGGAGGGTCAAGCTCCTCATCTGATGAATTTTCTGAGGCTTCTGGACTGGATGGTGAAGTAATCCAACGCCAAAGTGCCATAATTAAGAGTATCGGAGTTCCAAGAACCACGCCCCACAACATTCCGAGCAATACTATTCCTATTAATGGCTCTAACAAATTGATGCCTCCCCAATTTTTAGCACTTTTTCTGCACTATAAATATCATATTAGTAATTTATAATTATATCGAGTGGATTAAATATAACCCTAATCTGTTTTACTTGTAGCAAAGTAATATCAATTATAGTTTTAGAAGTGGAATTGCATCACTTCGGTATCCCATATGTATCCTGCTACTGTGATCATTTATGAATTAATATGACTACGATTGACTAATTTGATATGAATATTCGATAAACCCTCAAAAGCAGCAAAACCTTTGCAGGGCTTAGCCTTCGCCGTTGATGTAGAGGAAGGCGTTACGAGTTGGTTACTGTGAAGTAAACAATGGCGACTCAAGTATGCGATTGAGGTGTTTAAAGTCAGCTTCTTTTGCCCCACCAGTTATGACTATATATCTATTGTTGTGATAGACCGGAATCATCCCCAAAACTTCCGTCACGTTTGCACCAATTTCAGCATTGTATACAGTCCAACCTGACATACCAGGTTCCTTCTCATCTGGTTCGCCATACTGGTCTATTCTTCTATAAAGAGCAGCGTTATAAAAACTTGTCATCGTTACGTAGTTTTTCATATTTATTCTGGTGACAATACCGATCACTTCTTTATCACGGATTAAAAAATATGTGTAACTATCACCATAGTAATCGGCCACTATCTCGTTTAAAACGCCAAGGTCAATGACAACGTTATACAATGCGATAGTGAAATCACCACTAAAGTCTTTCTTAATTGGCTCTCCATGGTATCGAATAAGGCTATAGTATTTCATACCAAGTTGAATATTTGTTGACTGTATAGGTATTTGCGAGAACACGGGTGTAGGAGTTGTTGAGACTAACGATAACAATACTGTGTAGCCAACAAGAATTAATCTCTTAGTCGTTTTCATACACATTTCCCCTTAACCTTACTAATACATTTATCTTTTAGTTTACATCTATTCCTGTGCCAATGCAAGAGACCCTGTTCTTATTATCCTTAAGCGCGACTTATCCTGGTCAATCGGTATCCCGAAAAGTATCCCCGATTCTGGACGATATGACCTCTTATGACCCACTATGACCCATTTTCATAATTACTGCTATGGAAGTGCTAAAAAGACAAAACCCTTGCAGGGCTTACTCTACAAGGGTTTCATGTGTGTACACAGCCCAGGACTCGAACCTGGAACCAATTGATTAAGAGTCGTTTAGCTTTATGGTAAATCTCAACTAAACTGAGAATCACTCAAAACGCCCGAGCACTCGCGTGGGCGTTTTCATATCTACTAAAACAACAGAAAGGAGCCAAATATGAACATTGGCTATGCCCGCGTATCTACGCAGGATCAGAACCTCGATCTCCAAAATGATGCCTTGAAAAGTGCAGGCTGTGATAAGATCTATACCGACAAAATGAGTGGTGCGAAAACGGATAGACCCGGTTTAGAAGAAATCCTTGGGTTCATCCGGAAAGGTGATACCCTCGTCGTGTGGAAGCTGGACCGATTAGGGAGATCCCTGAAACACTTAATCCAAGTTATGCAATTGCTGGATGAACGAGGAATCTACTTCAAAAGCGTCCAGGAATCTTTGGACACATCCACACCCGGCGGAAAGCTGATCTTCCATGTCTTTGGAGCTTTAGCTGAGTTCGAACGAGACATTATTCGTGAGAGAACCCTTGCAGGTTTAGCATCGGCTCGGGCGAGAGGTAGAGTGGGAGGCCGTCCCCGGAAGCTCTCAAAGAAGCAGGTTGAGATGGCAAAGAATCTTATGAAGGATATCAGTATTCCTATCGCTGAGATATGTGAGACATTGGGAGTGTCGAAGGCGACATTGTATCGACATACATGCAAGAAGGACTAGTTAGACACATGAGTACCCTTATTTTAAGTG
Source organism: Fidelibacterota bacterium (assembly GCA_013202495.1). Lineage (GTDB taxonomy): Bacteria > Fidelibacterota > UBA8477 > UBA8477 > JABMPR01 > JABMPR01. The sequence goes on from JABMQQ010000091.1 coordinate 4,885, forward strand.
ACGAACCAAAACTATATGAATAGGTTGAAATTTGATAGATTCATTTACATCTTAGCTCAAAGGTAAAAATGGCAATTATACGAATCGACGATCTAACGACCCTTCCACTCGATAAGGCCTGGCAACGCTCCAAGGTATTATGGGAACTCTTCCCATATCAAGCTGACATTGATTTAGTTGAGAACACATATGATGGTCAGCCGATGGATGATGCTCAAATAAAGATTATCAAGGATTTCGTTTTCGAGGAGCATGGCGTTATAGACTTTGACGATGATCTATATAAACAAATTCGTGATAGAACCATTGAGAGTCTTCGGAATAAAGAGGTGACTGTTTCATATGAACATGGTGCAATGCTATCACGAATGGCCATGACGATGTCTAACCTTAACTACAAACAGTATCCGATAATTATAACTGCACGCCCGGGGTTGGGAAAGACCCAGATGCTTAAAGCATCGCTCATTGAAAAACTCAGGGCTGGTGATGAGGATAAGGATTATTCGGCTATCGTTGTGATCAATCGAGTTGAAGATGCAAGAACTATTAAAAATGAGATTAATGGCATATTAAAAAATAAGTCATGCTGGGTAAGGCCATCGTTTGCACTTATGACCCTAGGTGGAAAAAAGTGCGATAACGGACATATAAAGAAAGACTACTTTCCAACAATATGTCGATCTGATAACTGCTCACAAAGTGGTTGTGAAGTCAAATCATGGCGGAAAGACTTTAATAAACATGCGGTAGTATTTATCACGAGTGAATTTTTCCAGCACTTGATCGACGACGATGAGTTAAATGATTTGATGCAGACTGATAAGCTTAATCTTGACGAAATTGATCCAGAACTTCACTACTTATATGACCCATTGAATGAAGCTGATGATGGAACTTTGAAATATTATCGGTCTGAATTGATCATAGATGAGAATCCGGGCATGATATTCAAATCTGCCATTACAAATAGAATGCTCAATGACTGTAAGAAACACTTAGATTCGAATAACTTCTCAGGGAATTTAATTAAGGAATACACTTGTGTAATGGCGTATGCCTCGACCGCGATGGCTGGGGCTTCTGACTATGAGTACTTGGAGTCCATAGGTCAAGTACCAGTATTGTCTGATGAGTTCAGGGCAGCATGGAATGCTAACCCTCATCCTGACCACTTTGACATGCCGCAAGTCCTAAACTATTTCGCCCAGAATGGAGGGATAAGACAAAATGGCAACAAATGGATCGATTATGCAATCGGCATCAGTGAATATCGAAAGCTAATAAATCTACCTTTCAGAGTGGTAATATTGGATGGCACTGGGCTCAGAGATTTGACTTACAAACCAGACGACTTCTACATCCTTGATGTACCAGATTTTCGAGACCATGGTAGGGCAAACCTACATGTTTATCCTAAAAGATTGTCCAAGTCGTTTTATAGGGACAAAAAGCGGAGAAATATTAGGATCGAGGAGGTTGCTAAGGAAGCAATTAGAGTCCTCGGAGATAGACCATCACTGTTTATATCATATAAAGAGCTTGAAAACAAATTCGCAGACCTGCTTAAAGAGCATCCGAATATTATGGTAGATCACTTTGGCAATCTGATCGGTGAAAATAAATACCATAAGTGTACTGCTGTCTTTTTTGCAGGAATGAACGATTGGGGGACATTTGAGTATTTTTTACGGGCTACAGAAATCTCAGAAAAGAAATTGGACCTGAGCACGGTTCAACAGCAACCTAGCCGGTTTGTTGATCCCCTGGTGAGTGAATTCTATCAAACATTGCTTGCATTAGGGGTGTATCAGGACTTAATGCGTTCAAATCTTAGAGTAGTCTCTGACACTGATCCAGTGGATGTATATATGTGGACAGATGCAGGGGAAGTAGTCCAACAGATCACAGAATGGCTTCCTAAAGTAAAAGAGCCAATAATTGAAGCAGTCCCCGGTCCCTTAGTTGGTGAGAAGCAACCCAAACCAATAACTACTAGGCACAAGCGAATTTTGGATAATTACAAATCTACCTTGAGCGAAGATGATATAAGCCAGAGACCAAAGCTAAAATCGATTGGCCTGACAAAAGCCTTGGGAGAGATACCATCCTCAGCAGAATACGAATACATATGGGGACCTATCAAGCATGGACATTACTCAAGGATTAAGGGTCATGCTGAAAATTGGCTAAATGCTCAAAAAGAACTCTAATATTCAAGCATTTTAACGTTGATCCCGTGAAATGATAGCTAACCTAACGGTTATCATTTACGAGTTATATGCTACATTTTGTGTTCGGTGAGCAAAAGTGGCTAATTCCTATATAATATAAAATAGCCAATTAGCCAGTTAGTCAACCGCGCCTGAATTTTGGGCTATCCATTCTGCTACTCGTAGCAATAAATCGCATAACCTAACGACCACCAGTGAAAAGAATGCCCATCAACTTCTTCAACAGCCTGGGTTATGTGATCTCTACAGAAAGTACTAAGGGAATGTAGGATACTAATTTCCTGTATATGAGTCCTAAAATCTCGCTGTCACGTAAGCATACCTAGTAAAGATATAAAGGACCCCACCCCTTCGTTCCGAGGTACCCACCTTTTTCTACAGCCCTGATGCATCTCCATGCATTGGGGCTTTGTCTTTTATAACCCTAATCAACAGGAGTAATCATGCATGATTCGAACAGTCAGCAGCTAAGACAACAAGCAACAGGCACATCATCAACAACAAACAAGAGGAGATCAACTATGTATACCACAATCCTACACCAGTTATTCCCGCGAGTTGAGATCGAGACTTTCAAGATCAACGGCGATCATTCTCAACACGTGATTTGGGGTGAACAGGGGGGCAAAGAGCTGGACATCCACCCCGATATACTCATGGATCATGTCCTGGGGAACAAGCATAGCTTCATATTCCCACGGGCTGATCAGATACGCCTGATACGTATTTGGAATACAGACGGACTTTTCGTATCAGGATACACGGAATTCTTGAAAACAGTTGGTATTGATCTACATGCTTCACTATCAGATGATTCAAGTCCGGAGAATCCCTACTTGCAGCAACTGAGATCCGATTCAGATCAACCGGAGTCTTGGACACGGGTAGCGCTCATCAAGATGTGGTCCGATCTACGTGGTATCTCCATCGGGGCAGGTGCAAATAAGGAGATCATCGAAGCGAACACCTTTGGTACTCTTCACCCGGACTACAGCGTAGATCTTGAAGCGTTAATCGATGCTACATCCAAACAGATAACCAAGGCTGCGAAGTACATCGGCCGATTACTTCGACCCTTCAGATACTATTCCATGGAAGCACTTTCAATCAGGGTACAGAGTATGGAGGTGGATGCCTTTATTGATGGTTGGACCTGCTCGGTTGATTTGAACTACTGCAGAGCCAATCTAGGAGCCTCAGAACTTAACATAGGAGATAGACTCGAGATAACAGCTCTCACTGGTAATGGTCTACTGAAGGGCCATGGCGAAGTGGGAGATCATGCTCACACAAATGTGATCCTGTTTGGGGACCAGTTCAAGGAGCTGGTGAAAGGCACCACCCTGTCATGGTTCGCAGTTGAACCCTTGCATGGATCAGATGAAGCCTTCCTAGATATTCAAACTCTGGTAAACCTGGGTAATCATGTATTCCAGGAAGATGACCTACGGGACTGGATATCTGATGCGATATCAGAAGCAGTCATCAAAACCAGGGATACTGAACTGCCTGCGTTATTGAAGGATACTGATGTACTGCTTAAAGACCCTACAAAAATCAATTCAGACAAGTGGAGTCTTCGCCGAATGGCCATGCACGACCTTGAAGCCATGCTACCAGTCATGGTTAGAAGGACATATTCATTTCATCGATCTGGTATAAAGAAGCTGAATAATCTGAGAGTCAGAATACCTGGGGCGATACGACGATATGTTACCCCAGACCTTGCCGGGGTTGTTCTCCCGGGATCCATCGTCATTCGGGGTCAGTCCTTCTATATCTCCAGACAAGATGCTGATTGGTTTCATCGGTTGCACGGAGGATCTGATTCAGATGACAGTTTCGTCCTGATCCCGATTACAGCCAATAGGGTGATGCTCTATCGCAACCCTAATCAGTTGGGTGAATGGAGTATTATGTCAATTCAAAAGTCAGACCACGCGATTACAGAGGTCAATCAATTTCAACCGCCGATAGCACAGAGATACAATATCAAATCTGATTCAGACACCCCTGATAAGATAATGGAGACAGTTTCAGCATTCTGGGATTATATGGTCGCTTCAAAGGTTGAAGTTGATAGTGTTTTATTGCCAAGAATCCCAGAAAGACATCGAGACCTGGTAAAATCCAAATCAGGCTGGCTATCCAAATTATATCAATATGCTGATAATAATTTGATGCTAGCAGATCAGGCAATTGATCTATACACGAAAGAGATGCCTATACCAGAGGAACTAATCACTGCGCCTCGTTCCCAATTCTATGAGGTAGCGAAAGATCTTCGTAGGTCATATGGACAGGGCATACGTAAAGCTAGATCACAGAATGAGGAGATAAGGAAGGGAGACCAACTAAGCCCAATTGACCTGGACCGATATCTGCAGAGACGGATCGACAAGGTACATGCACAGATTAGACGCTCGATCAATCGATACGATAGAGATGCCCAGAAGCTCATTGTCCGTGACCTCATGCGGATTTGCTATCTCGAATTAGCTGGGTCAATATCTGGACAGTCAGGATACGAACTTACTCAGGCCAATGATGGTGTTTTAGGAATTCCTAGTAGCACCAACGGTCGTAGCCGAGGTACTTGGGATATTATGATTGACTTCTTGGTAGAACAGGGATTTGGTACTGAGCTTGTACTCGAGGACAATGCCATAAAATTTCTGACATACGATCACCCTAGAAATTACAGTCCCGAAGGAATGGTAATCCGGGTAATAGGGGGATGGCAGAATGAGTCCCAATATACTAATCAATCTGAAGATGAACTCATTGCCAGAGCCTATACCAAGACAAAGAATGCTGAGCAGATTGAGATCAAGTCGCGCAATCTACTTATCAAGGGAAAGTGCTTTGGTAGAGTCGTGAGTAAATCATCCGTTGAGGATGGTCATTACAAAGTTATTAACTCTGGTCGTCCCGGTAAATCGCAGATCCTGCATATTGCTCATGCTTGAATTGACTTGGTATACAATAATTCTAGCAGCTAGCATCGTCATCAATCCGCCCTCCCGTATCATCCTCCTCCCGCTGCGCGACTACCGTCACTCCGCTTCCTGAAAATTGAGCAAATAAGCTCAACAAGATTGATCCGAGATCTCGATCAATACATGCACGAGTCTGCCAGGCTGGGTTAAAGAAACTCAGTTGACCCCCACCCTAGTAAAGGGGAGAGGAGTACAGACGTGTTCAGGTGGGTTCTAGAAGGACTCAAGCGGGTTCGCTACCCTTTTTCCAAGTCTGTCGATTCTTACCAACGAATAGGATTTGATATCAAATAGTAACAATCCAAAGGGGAGTGAAATTACCCCCTCTGCTCCCTCGTTCATCAACAATCAATACTAAACAGAAAGGAGAGTCAAATATGACTCAAGAACTATTAATGCACACAACGGATGGTAAGTACGTAAGCTTGGATGAGTTACGTGAGATACCTATTCCAGGAGAAACACCTACGTACAAGCCTGTCAGTCACTATGATCTGGCTAAGAACCTAGCAGATGTGTCAGGTACTCTACTACGTGGATTCGAACTGGATAATAGTCAATATGGATTGGCACGGGACGGGAATCAACTTTTCGGTGTTCATACCTACAGAAATGGGTCTGACTCAATGGGACTATCAGTAGGTTTTCGAAACTCATATGATAAATCCATGTCCGTAGGTATCGCTGTAGGTGCTTCAGTGTTTGTTTGCGATAACCTCTCATTAACTGGAGACATTGCGATCATGAGAAAACACACACAGAATGTCTGGAACGACCTGGAGGAACTCACTATAACCACATTGTATCGCAGTCAGCATAACTTCACAAAGATACTGGAAGATGCAGAAGAGATGCAAGGGCAACACCTGAGCGATAACGATGCATATCGGTTACTAGGGCTACTGTATGGGAATGGAATTATCACACCCCGGCAGATTCCAATTGTAAAGAAAGAATGGTTAACGCCATCCCATGAAGAGTTTGAGGATCGTAGTACCTGGAGTTTATACAATGCAGTCACTGAAGCGCTCAAGTCTTCACCACCTAACAAGATCATGGAGCGTCACATAGCGCTGCATCGCCTGCTATCACCTGGAGGTGCTTGATGAATATCTCAAGTATCAGTGATAGTGAAATCTTGGAGGAATACGTGCGAAGATTTACGATTTCAGCTGGTGGACGTATAGGATCTGGGAGAGAGGCTGCTAATCATTTTAGGGCGTATTTCTCAGATGCTTCCAAGCGAGAGAAGTTCGTTGTCTGTTTTCTAAACGGACAGCACCAGGTACTTGCCACTGAAGCTCTATTTGAGGGAAGTTTGACTACAAGTGCAGTATACCCTAGAGAAGTCATACAACGAGTTCTAGACCTCGGTAGCAGTGCAATCTTAGTAGGCCACAACCACCCCTCAGGAAGCACCGTTCCATCCAATAGTGACCGAGCTGTCACGAAGAAACTCTCTGTGGGTCTTGCTGCAATAGATGTTGAGATCCTAGATCATATCATAATTGGTGGATCAGAGCACTTTAGCTTCGCTGATCATCACCTTTTATAATTATCAAACACAAAAGGAGTAAAACATGCAACCAAATGGAAATGGTAATGGGCAGATTGTCGATTACCAAGACATTCAACCCGTAGTAATAAACCCTATGGACGCATCACCAGCCATATTCAAAGCCGGTTTGGATCGTCGGAAGGAGAACCGAAAAACCCTCATGGACTGGATACGCTCATCTCTGGTAGAAGGTCGTGACTTTGGATCTATCATGATCAATGGAAAGCAGTCTAAGCCATCTCTCTTGAAACCTGGAGCAGAGAAGATAGCAGGAATGTTGGGTCTTATCCCACGCTTCCCAAATCTAAAGCTGTATGAAGATGCCGTATTGGAAGGGAAATCGATAACAACCATCATTCTGAAATGTGAGTTACAGAATCAGATTGGTGAAGTCATTGGTGAGGGAGTAGGAGCACGAGCTGTTGATACCCAGGATAATGGTGATCTGAACAAGGCATTGAAGATGAGTGCAAAGTCAGCAATGATAGATGCTACTCTTAGATGTGCTGGTATCAGTGAAATCTTCACCCAGGACATTGAGGAAATGCCACTAGCTGAAGTCAAGCAGCCAAGCCAGAAACCCGTAATGCCAGAGAAATTGGCCACTGAGAAACAATTATCTGCTATCCGGGCATTAATCGACCACCCCAATGTCTACAATGATGAAAAGCGAACCCTACATGAACTTCTCGAAGAGGGTAATATGTCCCGAGAGAAATCTACGGAAATCATGAATTTCTATTATGGTGTTCAGGAATACCAAAGAGGTTCTGGATGGGTCAAAGTCTCGACTGGAAAGTTAGAAGAAAGGAGGAATCATTAGTTGAACACATAAATGGCATGTTTGCGGCCGCGCATGCCGATCCACAACTCTTCCTGCTAAGCTCCCAAACCAGTATTTCCTTTTACAAACAATACGTCGTGATAAGGTCGTCTGACCTAAATCAATCCGTAGTCTTAATGTTGTATTTGTGTAACCACAATAATAACATATAGATATAGAAACAGCGAAAACTGGTGGGGTCGCTCGGGGGGTGCCTACGTCAAAGATTAGAGCATAACATTATACATGCAGATAATACGATCTCATGGGAAATAGTAAAAGCGCCAAACAGGGCTGCCATAATAATAGCTGAGGTTGCAATGAAGCTTTCCTCTGCTATTAAAATGGAGGTTCAATATGAACCCAAATGAAAACCGAAACGTGTGGATGACCCTGAGTGAGGCGGCCGAATATTCCCGCCTGTCTCAAAGTAAAATTCATCAAATCATTAAATCGGGAAAGTTAAAAATAACCAGAAGTAATGGTGACTCTGGAAAGATACTGATAAAACAAAACTGGTTGGATCAGATGTTACAAGGAGAGTCAAAATGAGTAAGAGAATTAATAATGACCTCTCCACATTGAATCCGGAGATCATTACTCAGAATGGTCAGCTCTACTATTCCCCAGTTGCAGTAAGCCGCTTACTTAGGATTCCAATCGAGATATCTGAAGTGATAATAAATGGTATCGAAGACAGCTATCCAGAGGATATGAATGGACCATCAAAATATCTATCCCAGAAGTATGTCAATGATCTTCAAGACCCGGGATATCGGTGGATTCTGGATCTGATAACATGGATACTGCCATTCAAGCCGAAATTCGCAAGTACTATTGCATCTTACCTACCAACCTTTGGCGATCGAGCTGATTTTTGTTTTGAAAGTAATTTCCATCTAGAAGGAATACGGAAGGCACAGTATGACGAATTTCAATCTTCGGTAGGTCTTGAGTCAATTGCAAGGAAAATCAATCCAAACATTCCAAGACGGGTGATGCCCGATGGTCTATTGAAAACAAGCCAGGTCGCTGAAATTCTAGGCGTGAGTCAAGCTCAATTACGAACTCTGGTGAAGAATGGAATGTTGAATTGCTCAAGGAGCAAGGGAGATTCAGGCCATTACCGGTTCACAACGGATCATATAGGCGAATACCTTTCAGAAACTGGAGCTAACTAATGAGTGTAGATTCGTTTGCTGAGCTATTCAGACCGAGAATCCGCCCCCGAAAAGGTAGGTGGATTCACTTGAACACAGTAGTATCAGAATATGGATTGAACCTACAATATCTGTTTGATATACTTGATCTTAACGGGATTATTTACACGCATCAGGAACCTAAAAATCTAAGCAGGATCTATATAAGTGAGCAGTGGGTGAAGCTCGTACTATCTGGTGAAGAACTTGCCAGGTTTTGCCTCCTTCAGACTCAGGTTCGGGACGATGAACTCTCTGAGAAACACCTCAATGAGTCCAGAACCCACCAGAAGGTATCACCTCGAAAAGCAAGCCCGAAGCAGATTAGGTTACTGACTCGGCTGATTGAAAGTAAACATATTCTGTCAGCAGAATTGGAAATGCTGAATCAAGTATTTGAAAATGGCTGGATTTCTAAAGAGAGAGCAAGCTGTTTGATTGAATACCTGATTGGTTCATCAACAATTCTTGCTGATGGAAGCAAGATATATGACTCGGACGGGGTCCTCACCCGTCGAGACCGACAATCCAGAATGAAAGGCATTAGCTGATCGATCTGGATTAGTAAAAGGGGGTTGCAATAGTCCTCGCAGCCCCCTCTTAACCCCCAATATCACAGGGGTAGATTATGGAACAAATCTACACAGTTAGGGAGGTAGCAGGTCGCCTTAAGATTGGTTACCGTACTGTATTAGATCAAATCAACCTAGGGCGATTAGAAGCCTATCAGATATCAAACAGATATCGTATTTCTGAGTCTTCAGTACTCAGGTATCTCAGTGCAAATAAAGTGAAGAGGGTGGCTATTTAGCTGCCCTTTATAAATAAAGGTAAATAATTATGTCAAAGCTATATAAGAGGAGGAATTCACCATTCTATTGGTACGTAGCCCATATTAAAGGACAACGAATAAGAGTATCAACAATGGTATCTAAGCTCCGTTTGGCTGAACGAATTCAGGATGAATGGGATCTGATGCTGGCGAAGGGTGATACTACATTTGTCAGGAAGAATTTCCATACCCTTGAAATAGAGAGTCATATCAGTGATTATATCAGTTTTCTAGAAACCCGTAAATCCCAGAATACTGTCGCAATTGCAAAAGGTGTATTAAAGAAGCTCAGGGAGTATTTAAGTAAACAAGGCATTAAGATGCTGAGTGAAGTTCAAATAAATCACATCGATGGATATATTGACTCGATAAAGGTTTCACCCAAAACAAAGAAGAACCATCTGATAGTAATATCCCAGATGTTTAAGCAGTCGGTACGTGAAGGAGACTTGGTGCAAAACCCATGTGAGTTCGCTACTCTACCTAAAATAACTACTGCAATGAGACATCGTCCATTGACCGCAGATGATCTGGAGGTAATCTTCAAGAATGCTAATGAGTGGAAGCTATACTTTGCAGCACTCCTATATACAGGATTACGCGCCGGTGATGTAGCTCTGCTTCGTTATGAGCATATAGATCCTAAGAAAAAGAAGATTACACAATTGGTACGGAAGTCAAGACGAGTCCACGAGCTACCAATATCAGATGTCCTACTTAATGCATTCGGTGATATCGATGGAAAAGAGGGACCTGTATTTCCTGAAATATATATTGATAGCGATAGGAAGCAGAATGATCGTCTTGTGTATCCACGTAAGTACCTACAAAGCATACTTTCAAAGGCTGAACTACCAAAAGCTACTCTTCACAGCTTTCGTGTCACCTATAATAATATGCTCCGGGATCAGGGACTAAGTATAGAGGATAGGCAGGTACTCATGGCTCATACATCGAGCGAGACAACTAAGATCTATACCCATCCTAATATTGAACTAGCCGCCAAACACTTAAACAAAATGCTAAATTACCTGGATATGCCGGTAAAATGACCGTTTATCTGCACCGTAACCTAGATGATAATCCTCACAAACCCTGATGCAGACACCCTTACAAAGTCTCAGAGGTGCTTTTCCAGTGTGGCGTATATGTGGCGTAGCTTGCATCACAGACCTACACGAAACTACACAATAGTACACAAATCAGCACTTCCTAAAATACTGAATAACATGGCATTTAACCCGTCTTATAAACGTATGAGTTATGAGTCTCCACCCTCTGTCTCAAAATAACCGTTAATGAGAAAGCGCGTAAGTGTATAGTAAACAACATGATGGAGAATTACTCAATTAAGCTTCTAGAAATAAATAAGCCCCTGAGTGACAGGGGCTTACGAGAGTAGCGGGAGTAGGATTCGAACCTACGA
>JABMQQ010000092.1 GCA_013202495.1 Fidelibacterota bacterium
ACCTATCTCCTGGCTTCTGCACTTTTTATTATTGGATTGAAGTATCTTGGTTCGGCTAAAACTGCCCGTAAGGGTAACCAATATGCTATGATGGCCATGGCCATCGCCATTGTGATCACATTGGTGGTCTCTGGTATAGCTGGTCCCGTTCAGATCATTGTCGGTATGGTTGTCGGTGGACTCATTGGTGGAATCGTTGCCAAAAAAATCGAAATGACATCCATGCCACAAATGGTAGCCCTATTCAATGGGTTTGGTGGTATCGCCTCAACCCTGGTGGCTTATTCGGAATATCTTGAGCCAACCACGCTTCCAGTGACATTGGATGTGAACATTACCCTCATTCTTAGTTTGTTCATTGGTACGGTCACCTTAACTGGTTCATTGATCGCCTTCGCTAAACTGCAAGGTCTCATGCCAGGTCGACCCATCGTTCTGCCTTTGCATCAGTTACTTAACTTTGTGTTGATGATCGGTGTTGTAATCTTTGGTGTCATGTATGTCATGGCTCCCGATGTACCGATGTGGCCGTTACTCATCATAGCAGTTGCTGCAGTCTTTGGTGTCACCTTCGTAATTCCCATTGGTGGTGCAGATATGCCAGTAGTTATTGCGCTTTTGAATTCTTATTCAGGTCTGGCCGCCTCAGCCACAGGTTTTGTCCTGTCCAATAATGTTCTCATTATTGCTGGTGCACTGGTTGGTGCCTCAGGTTTGATTTTGACACAGTTAATGTGTGATGCCATGAACCGCAGTCTTTTCAATGTACTATTTGGTGCTGTGGGTACAGATGACAGTACCGGTGATGCTGGTACTGGGGGTGGCGAGCAAAAGACAGTGACTCGGTACACTGCTGAAGACGCTGCCATGATCATGGATACTGTTCAATCGGTTATCATCGTTCCTGGTTATGGTCTGGCAGTTGCCCAGGCTCAGCATGTTTTACATGAAATGGCTGAGATACTCACAGCCAAGGGAATCGACGTCAAATATGCCATTCACCCTGTGGCAGGTAGAATGCCGGGACATATGAATGTCTTGCTGGCAGAAGCCAACGTTCCCTATGATGTGCTCTATGAAATGGATGACATTAATGATGAATTCCAGAACACTGATGTGGCTTTGATTATCGGTGCAAATGACGTTGTGAATCCAGCAGCCCGGACCAAGAAAGACAGTCCTCTTTATGGCATGCCGATTTTGAATGTTGATTATGCCCGAACCGTCATGTTTGTCAAACGATCCATGGGTGCCGGTTTTGCAGGTGAAGCCAATCCATTGTTCTTTGATGATAAAACCATGATGGTCTTTGGAGATGCCAAGGCAGTTGTGACTGGTCTTGTGAAATCCCTGAAAGAAGAGTAAACCTTGTCATCCCGAGCGGCCTGCAGGGGTGTAGCACCTATGGTGCGTAGACCTGAGTCGAGGGATAACAGATAAATAGTAGATATTTAAAAAGCCTCGCCCCTTCGACAAATGTAGGGTGCGGGGCTTTTTTTAGGTCAACTAAATGGAATTCGAATGACTTCCTGCCATTGATCAGGCCCACCATTTGTTTCAACCAGTACAGCCTCTTTTATGGTCACGGAGAGCGGGGATCCAATGGCGATACTTTCCAACAACAACTTCTTGTTGGCAAGTTCGAGGTGACTATAGATCAAACTCAAATGTGGGACAAAGGTGTTATTGGTCTTTACCTCAAATTGCTCCTTCGCGCTTGCATGTAAACGATCAAGAGCTGGATTGAGATGGGTGTGCATGATGATGCTTCTGAAGTATTGATCGAACATCCCGATATGACTAAAACTGAGCTGAAAGGGCTCTACATTTTGAGTGAAATCAATCAACTTTGCTTTTATCCAATCCACGTTTTGGGTCAATTGACCAAGCAAGGTGATATGTGGAGAAAAATTCGGTGTTTCTCCCCGTTTAGAAAGTTGGGCAATCAATTTTTGTAAGTATTCAAATTCTGGTTTTGCTGGAATGAGCCAGATTGAATGGCCCCTGGTATTTTCAGCTACGATTTTTCACCCCCAAAGTTAGTTAATACAATAAGTCTAAAATATGCAATTCCCTGTTTTTGCCAAGTTTAATCGCTAACGGATCAAATATACCTTTTTCAAGCAACTCCACACTTTTCCAGCCTGGTCATCGAATAAAAACTTCATGATATAGAGGCCTGTCACGGCCTTTCCACCATAATTTGCCTCTCCATCCCAAAGCACTTGTCCCCGGTGACCTACAGGTTTTATTTGCACTGGTTCTGCAATCTTCCGGCCTGCCATATCAAACACCATAACTGACATCAGTCCATGTTCAAATGGCAATTCGTATTGAATGGCAAGCTGATCGTCATATCCATCCCCGTCGGGTGTGAAGGGGTTGGGATCCAGGTCAATCGCTAACTCTGGTGAAAGGATATCCAGATAGAGACTATTTACAGCTCCTGGAGTTGAGCCCCAATCGTCAATACAAACACTCCAGTTTCCAGGATACTGTCCTGAAACCTCTGGTCGAATTCGTTCAAGAGAACGTCCCAATACCAGCTCGGTTGATGAGCTATAGGACATTTCATCCATAGTGATTCCCTGGGGGTCAAATAAAGTAATCAACTCTTCAGAATTATTCAGTGTGGGAAAGTGCAGGATTCCTTGATAGGCTCCACTGTGTAAATCTGGGCTCAGTGCTTGATCACTCCCGATCACCAGATACCCATTCGCTTCCAGCAGAAGGTTGGTGTCAGAGATACTTATTCCTGATCCTGAATTGTCAGCAATGAGCCAACCCAGGATGTCCACAGATTCAACACTTCTATTGTATATCTCGATCCACTCACTTTGGTCACTCAACGGCAGCGGCATAATTTCATTTAACACCAGAGGTGATGTGTTTTCCGATATAAATAGCGAATGAATTTGGGTGTTATCCACTGGAATTCCATCCCCCTCAAATTGAACCACAACTTCAAGAGATATCCAGCCGGAGGTTTCTGAAATAAGCTCAATATTCCAGGCTAAATTATCCCCTGCATCGATAGCTGGTAGTATCTCAGACCATCCTTCGACATGAGTTCCATTATGACGTATGTTGATATTGAGTACAGCATCCTCAGCCAGGTCTACTCCAGTGTTTACCATAGATATTCCAACTGAAAATGCAGTATCCTTCCATAGGATCGAATCTAGAATTGCCAAGCCCTGGACTGCGAGGTTGTGGGGTGGTATTTGCGTTGAGTTTTGCCGACCAGGGGTGATACCCAGCGGATCTTGACATACCGCCCAACTGGACTCCAGTGCATGGTCTTTCCACAACGCGAGACGCTCCAGGCTTTTACCTGGTTCATCATTTGAGGGTGTTAGATATGCATGTTCAAGCATCCGTTGCCCAAGAGGATCCAAGATGATAATTGAATCAGAACTATTGTTCAGACTGGGCCAGGATGATAGCTCACAGATCCCGGCAAAAGCGGGCGTCCAATCCAGCAGCTTGTTGGCATCACCTGTCCATAAAAACAGACTGTCTGGTTGAATAAGGAAACTGGACATTACTTCACCCCGACTCCCACTGCGATCCCTAAAACTCCAACCCTTTAGATCCATTTCCACTGAACTTATGTTTACAAATTCGAGAAATTCAACCTGGTCCTCATGAGGGAGATAGTGAATCTCATTGATTGCTATTTGGCCAGGCGAATAACCCAATACTACCTGAACTGAAGTATCAGCAAGAATATCACCTTCATGAATCAAACGGATTGGGATTTCGTTATAACCTGGCCAGAGGGAAGCGCTTGTAAATATGAGCGAATCTGATCCAAAACTGGACAGAGCCCCATACCAGTAAATATCAGCATCAGATTCAAGTTCAAGCGAATACAGCGTGTCAATCCCCAGATTTTGAAACTCAATAATCAACTCAGCCTGGGTTGGACCAATCGGTGTGGGTGTCTCTATATGAATTTCATCAATTCGAATTTCAACAGGAAGCAGATGTCGGGTGTTCATGCCGGAGGGAGTTCCACCATCAATCTGGGTGCTGGCTGCCCAGTTTCTCTCCTTATGGGGATAAATATCCGGATGACGACGTTCCAGGGAAGTCGCAGATTCACCCCAACTTCCTCGATAAAAAGCTGAAGCCACTAGATGACCGCTGGCATCAAATAATCGGACAGAATCCGATGAGGTATTTAGGGCGGGCCAGGAGTTGAGTTCAAGACCTTCATTGGGCTCCAGACCAAAATAATTTGCCATATTTGAGGAAGCACACAGAGATAAATAGTCAAATGCATCAATAAATAGAAGCGTATCGCTAATTTGGTGTCGAGTTTGATTCGCATCTGACATCGTCCAGCCCTGCAATGAAACTGCCACTCCACTTCTATTCTGAATTTCTATCCACTCTCCCTGTTGATCTGGCGATGGACTAAACATGATCTCAGTGATGCTGATGATATCCTTGGGATATGATCCAATTATTTCGAACCTGAGGGAATCATCTTCTGCAACTTCATCGTTTTCAACCAAAACTCTGGCTTCAAGTTGATGCAACCCTGGAACGAGTGGAAATAAGGTCAGGGGTATTTGATGCTCTTCCTGGGAATTCAGTTTGGAATTGAAGTGAACATTAAGGTCCCACTCATCATCATCTTTTTCACCATTTTGGTTATCATCACGATATACGGAAACATCGAATTCAGAGACCAGGTACTCCCCCAGGTTTTTGATGTTGAGTAGGATTTCAACAGGCTCTGAGTCCAATAACGACTCGTATTCAATCCCAATTAAACTCAGGTTTATCAGTGGTGGTGTGACTGAGTTGCGATACCCAGGAGTGCCGTTAATATCTATGGACTGGAGCCAGGAGCTGAGTGAATCAGCCGAGGTAACGGATACTCGCTCCCAGGAATACCCATTTTCGGTTGAGCTCGACCATGACATCTCACTTGACCTGGACGAGTCCGGGCTCCGAATGATAACAGATTCACCTCCATTGGAAAGCCCTCCACTCCCAAAGCTTGCGTCTGTGGAAATAGTATAGATAGGAAGAGAATCATTTGTGATATCAAGGTATGGCCCATGAAGAAAATCATATCCGGGATCCATGATGAGAGCATAGTGAGAGGGTTGAATCCAAATTGGACCTGATAAATGGGAGATCGTATCCACTCCATTTCCATCGCTGAGAACCCAGCCATTGATTTGCATCACATGATCTGTGGCATTAAATATCTCTATGAATTCGTTTTCATATTCTGATCCCTGAGGATTTGACATCACTTCAGAGATACGTATGTCATTGGCATGTAAGCATATAGCCAACAACACAAGGCATGTCTTGTGCATAATAATCCCATCTGTTTGTATTGAGGTTTACTCGATGAATGGAAATTAGTCAGGAACAAAACCCTTTGCCAACTTTTTCATGATATCAGGAAGAATTAACTTATATTCAAATCGCTTCGCCAAAGTGAGTTTGAATAATTAGGAGGAAACATGAAGATAGTGAAACTAAGTTTTTTAATTGTACTGACCGCTTTGGTCATGCTTAACTGTTCAGGTGGAAAAGAAGTCATCGATATGCCCAAAGATGCAAATAATCCCAAGGGACCGGCTGATTTGCCAGATTGGTTTACCAATCCCCCTGAAGAAGATGATATGTATATCTATGCCGTTGGAATGGGTGAGTCCCGTAAAATGGATCTGGCCATTGACAAAGCCAAACAGGCTGGTAAAGTTGAGCTGTCAGAACGAATTTCTGCCAGTGTAAAAAGCCAGGTCAAAAGCTTTACCCAAGAAGCAGGCATGACAGAAAACACCCAGATTGTAGAATTTTATCAATCCACCTCAAAAACAGTCACAGACAACACCTTGAATGGTGTGACAGTATTAAAACGCTACCCCTATGAAAAGTCAGGTGGCTCCTGGATCGCCTATGTGCAGCTCGGTCTTAAAAAGGATGCCGTTAGCACTGCGGTGGTAAATGTTATCAAGAATGAAGAAGCGCTCTATGCTGAATTTAAAGCGTCACAAGCTTTTCAGGAATTAGAAGCCTCCATGGAACAAACCAAGTAGATTTTGCTCCAGAGTTTTATTAAAAGGGCTGTCAGTTGACAGCCCTTTTTTTGTATCAATTCCCGATAAAATTGACCTGCTCGAAAAACGCCTGCTTATAGGAATCCCCGATGGGAATCTCCTTCCCATCGATCTGTACAAACTGTTTGTGGATCACTTCAATCCTGGGGATAGCCACCAAATAGGAACGGTGGATCTGAATGAACTCATCTCCTGGTAGCAGTTCCAGCAGTTGAGCAAATGTCATCCGTGAGAGCAACTCCCTACCATCGATCTTAAATATTATGTAATGTCCATCTTTTTGAATAAGCGAGATTTTGCGGGTATCCACCTGATGAATCTGTGAACCACTCTTGATGAATATCTTATGATTGATTTTTCCTGTCTCAACATCATGACTTGGAGTTTCAGGTTCCCGTTTTGAGTACTTGTTAACCGCCGCCAGAAAGCGATCAAAGGGGATGGGTTTTAGCAGGTAGTCCAGGGCAGGAATCTCATAGCTTTCCACAGCATGTTGGGAGTAGGCGGTACAAAAAATAACCGATGTATTGTCTTCAGGGATCAAGCGGGACAATTGAAGACCGCTTAGATCCGGCATATTGATATCCATAAACACCAGGTCTACGCTGTTTTGGGAGAGATGGTTTAGAGCTTCAAGTGGATCACTGAAAGTGGCATCCAGTTGTAGCCATCTCACTTTGGAAACATACTTTTCCAGGATCTCTATGGCACCATGTTCGTCATCAACGATGATACATCTAACCAGATTGGTCACAACTGAATCTCCAATTTTATACCGTATTCATCCTCTGATTCATCGATAGAGAGCTTATGCCTTTCAGCATAGTGATGTTCCAATCGTCGTTTCACATTCTCAAGACCGATTCCCTTGTGGTCATTGGATGCATGTCTTCCCGGGAAGCGTGAATTCTCAACAGAAAAGCTGAGTTTGTCCGTTGATGTATTCAGTAGGATGTGAATCCACCCTTTCCCCTGATTGTCAATTCCATGTTTGAAGGCATTCTCCACAAACGGCAAAAGCATGAGCGGTGCCACTTGAATAGCCTCTGGGGAACCTTTAATCACAAGTTCAATCTTTGGTGGATCGTCCTTGCTATACTTGAGCAGCATAAGATCCATGTAGTTCTGTAGATGGTCTATCTCTTTTTGCAGGCCAGTCAGATCCCCCTCACTATCATATAGCATATAGCGCATGAGTCCAGACAGACGTAATAATGCGTCGCTGCCTTCCTGATCATCATGGCGTTGGGTAATGGCATAGATGTTATTGAGGGTATTAAAAAGAAAATGGGGATTGATCTGGGAACGTAGATATTTCACCTCGGCTGCCAGGTTTTCCAGTTCCAGACGTTCCTGGCGATGCATCTGCTGGTTGCGTTCGCGCATAAGGCCATAAAAGATGCCGCCAACCATAACCAGTACATTTCCAGATAGGATGGTCAAATTCAGGATCTCTTTCCGAGTGGTAAGCAGCATCTTATCTGATACTTCTCCAAGTTCTGTAGGCAGGTTGAACACCCTCAGAGTCATTTGATCCCAGGCCCATTCCAAACCTGAGCTAAGTAGCAACAATCCCAAAAACAGCCCAGCAACTTGTAGAAGACTTTTGATGTTTAAGCGTTTGGGAATCAGGGTTCTAGCCACCACCATAACCAAAGCAACAGAGAGTAGCATATCGAAGATGCGAACGGCATACAAGCTTCCATCCAAATTATTGAACTCGCCATAAAAAACCGGTCTGGTGGCAGATTGAATCGGTGAAAAATAAGCAACCCCAAAGAGGAGTATGAGTAGGACAGGTTCAATCCATTTTCGTATCATAATGAGCTAATATATCTTTTTTTTGCACTTCTTCGACCCCTAAGGCGTTCAATCCATGTATCCCTGGCACCAATGACCTTTTCCATGGCATTAATAAGATTTTGAAGAAATCAAATGATTCAGAGCCAGAAATCGGTGGATTCATGCCATTTATCTCATTCATTGTTTTTTTTCTCTATCTTCCCCAACATAACTATTGAAAGGGAGTCTCTCATGACATCAAAGAAACACATACTACTTATACTGCTCATTGGTCTTTTTGCCCTCACGGCAATTGCTCAAGAAAAAAGAGTCGTGGTCCACAGAAAACCCCATGGTGAGGAAGTTCACAAAGAAGTCTTCATCACTCAGCTTGGTGAAGATTCTGATTCAGCTATGACAAAGATCTTTGTACACAAAATGCCCAGGCATGAGCAAAAGGCTGCTCGGATCGTCATCAAAAAATCAGGTTTTTTCAAAAAGAATAAGATCATTATCGATTTTGATCCCATGACCAAAAAGATCATGAACGTTTTGGATAACGGGAAGGAGATGCCTGAAAAGAAATTCCATAAATATCAGGAATACCTGGAGGATGCAACCGAACTCGCTCCCCTGGCAGCACTCCACCCTGCTATGGAAGAGATGGATCTAAGAATTGAATTAGGAGAACTTCCTTCCCTCGAGGGGCTGGAAGGTCTTGACTCCCTGATCATTCACCTTGATGCTCTTGAATCAGCACATGCTGTTATTAAAAAGGAACACTACAAATCGATTAAGCATGTCATCGAGTTAGATAATTTGGCAGAGACTATTCAGAACATCCTGGGTGAAAGTGGTGCTACTCCTCCACAAAAAATTGAAACCATCGCGATTAAAAAGGGCAAGTTTTATGTCAACGGTGATGAAATAAAAGGTGAGACTGGTAAAAAATGTATTCAAGCCTATATGGCCAATTCAGATCTTACCCCTGAAGACATGGAGAAAAAGGGAGAAGAGATAAGCATTAAAATTCTCTTCGACTGATCCTCAGATAAAAGGTTCTTCCACTAACGCAGGATCATTTCGGGGTCTGGCGTTTGAAAACCGTCCTTGAGGGGCGGTTTTCTATTTGGGTCTCAGATCTTTTTCATTCCCAAATTTGAACTGACCAGTGACTCTGGCCATTACCAGCTGAGAGCCAGCTTCATCAGTTGATTCAATCTTTGAAAGGAAACGAAGTGCTTCCTTTCCGCGCAGCGTGGTGGCAAGTTTGTTTGACCTGAAAATCCTGATTTTGCCATCCTTACTCGCCTGATAGGAGAAGGGTTGTTGAGCCAGTGAATCATTTACTGCCATCTTTACCCAAAATCCTACTGGTCCATACTCAGCATTAAGAATCCAGTAAAGGCAGCATTATTGGGTGCCAGCCGACTATCAACCTTGGTTTTCATCTCATTAATAATAGACCTGAATTCTCTATAAAACTCCCAACTGGGACGCGGTTTGTAAACCAGGGTGTCCAGCTCAAATTGCTGAATCACGCCCTTTGCCGTTGTGGGTTTAACAAACACTTCGTCATATGGCTTATGATACACTGGAAGAACAGAAATTAGGGACCACTTGGCCATTTTTCCAGAAATGAGAACATCCAGCATCATATTGAATCCCTGCTCCTGATTGCCATGTAGCATTTCTCTTAGTCCATTCGCCAGAATTGTCTCATGCTGATTATGGAGACTATTGACAAAATCTCTAAATTTAGGTTTCTCGAAGAGACTGACCATGGATGAACGACTCACCATTTTGCTCATGGCCTGAACAATTGCTTTTGAATTTCCAAATTGATCCTCTGCAAATTCTTCCTGAACCGTGATAATCATCTTGTCCATCTTATGCTTTTTACCTATAGCTACCATGTCGGGGTGTTCAAAGCCTCCTGGATACATGTTTAAAAATTTTGCTTCTGCCTGCTTTAAATTATCGAGATTCATGTTCTCTCCCTCTGATCATCATATGATTAATATAGGTAGTCATATATATTTTCGTTTTAAGAAGATAAACCATAAGGAACAAAAATTATCACAATTCGTTGATCTTGTTAAGTATATTCACTTGTCTAAGGTATGAAGGAGTCTTGATGAGATTAGCCTGGTTTCCAACAGTAATATCAAAGTCGATATCTATCCTTAGTTTAACTTTATTATTCTTTAACTGCAATCAAGCGCAGGAGCCCATGAACTACAATAAACTAACCCCTGAAGAACAACGGGTAATTCTCAAAAAAGGCACTGAAAGACCATTCAGTGGAAAATTTGAACATCATGATGAAACTGGGACCTACACCTGTAAACAGTGTGATGCCGCCCTCTATCATTCTGGCGATAAATTTGATGCTCAGTGCGGCTGGCCCAGTTTTGATGATGAAATACCTGGTGCTGTAAAACGAGTGGCTGACGCCGATGGCAGCAGAACAGAAATTCTATGTTCCAACTGTGGCGGTCATCTCGGCCATGTGTTTTTGGGAGAAGGATTTACATCCAAGAATACCCGGCATTGTGTCAACTCAATTTCTCTGAATTTTGAACCTGTGGAGATTAACATGGAAAAAGCAATTTTCGCCTCTGGTTGTTTCTGGGGTGTGGAGTATCAACTTCAAAAAGTGGATGGCGTCATTTCAACCAGTGTGGGCTATACCGGTGGAAGTCTGCCCAACCCGACTTATAAACAGGTTTGTACTGGAACCACAGGACATGCTGAAGCTGTAGAAGTTGTTTTCGACCCGAAAAAAGTAAGTTATGAAACCTTAACCAGACTATTCTTTGAGACCCATGATCCCACCCAAATCGATGGTCAGGGACCAGATATTGGCACCCAGTATCGATCAGAAATATTCTATCTCTCTGAAGATCAGAAAGCCACCGCTGAAAAGCTGATTAAACTGCTTGAAACTAAGGGTCTGGATGTTGCTACTGCACTGACACCAGCTGTTGAGTTTTTCCATGGTGAGGATTATCATCAGGACTACTACATCAAATCAGGTGGTACACCCTATTGTCACGCCTACACCAAGAGGTTTTGAACCAATATCCTCTAAACTAGGATTTGTCTATTTCAACATCACCGTAGAGTTTTTGAAGCCTGACTAATTCTTGTTTGGTTTCCTGAACGATTTTCGCATAGGCTGGATCTGAGTAAACATTGTTCATCTCGGATGGGTCTTTCTCCAGATCAAACAATTCCCAAAAACCGTCTTCCTCATAATAGTGAATTAACTTATAGCGTTCTGTACGAACACCATAGTGTCGTCTCACATCATGCCAACCATGGGGATGTTCATAGTAATGGTAGTATATGGATTCGCGCCAGTCATCAGGTGCATTGCCCCTGACGATAGCCCGTAATGAATGACCCTGCATCTCGGCTGGAATTGCAATCCCGGCAAAATCAAGGAAGGTGGATGAAAAATCCAGATTCATAACCATGCTATCTGCAATCTGACCTGGCTGAATCTCTTGTGGGTATCGCATTACCAAAGGCATCCTCAATGATTCCTCATACATAAATCGTTTGTCATACCAGCCATGTTCACCAAGATAGAAACCTTGATCAGATGTGTACACCACCAGCGTGTTCTCCGTCAAGCCATTTTGATCAAGATAGTCAAGAACACGACCAACATTTTCATCAACTGATAGAATGCAGCGCAGATAATCTTTGAGATAGTGCTGATTTTTCCAGTTTAGTAATTCATCACCAGTAAGCTTGAGACGCTTAAACTCCTCATTTA